>NZ_JANQDB010000012.1:0-48316 GCF_024723675.1 Campylobacter sp. 1569 | reverse complement strand
ACCAGCACCTACACCTGTAACATCTCCAAATGGAGCATTTTTATCCTCTAAGTCTTCTTTTTTTGAAGTTGTACCAACTTTATCTTTGTCCACATTTAGACAAACAGCTCCTTGGTCTAAAACAAGTAAATTTACGTCTCTATACGGATCTAAAATATCATACAATTTCCATTCATCAATCACTTTTCCATCTTTATCCACTTCAATAACAACATCTCTTACAGTTCTAACATTTTTATTATCTTTTCTTTTCTGATCAGAACTAGCAACACGAAGCAAATAAGTTCCTTTCTCTGTGTATTCAATATGATGTGAAAAATCTATATAACCCATAGGTAATCTTCGATTAAAAATTTCTCTACCCATTAAATCATAATTCATATATCTTTGCCCCATACCCCACAATAAACTTCCATTTTCTAACTGAACAAAGCCCATCATATTGCCTTTTTTATATATATTTTCAGGATCTCTCAACTCATCATTTTTCAAATACCATCTAACATCTCCATTGGTATCTACTATCCAATTATAACTTTGCAAATCCCATTCCATTGCTCCACCTGTTGGATTATTCCATACAGCTTGAGCGCTATTTGCTAAAGGATATCTAATCAAATGATTAATCAAATAAAGATTATTTTTAAACTTTTTATCCGCCTTAATAACAATTCTAGCTTTAGGTAATATTCCATTTTGATTAACACCAGTACTTTCGATATATATAGGTGGTGCATAAATTTTATATTCTTCTAAAATTTTCTCAGATCTCAATCCATCTATACTTCTTTCATAATAAACCTTTACTCTATTAATATAATCTGGATAAAGACCGAAAATAGGAATTCCACCATGCGTTAAAACTTCTCTGTTGCTAGGATTATATCTAATGCTAATGCCATCCTTGTCTTTTCCAAGAACCTCAACTTTTACATTTTTTATGTCATATCCACCATTTTTTATTAATGCTGTTAAAGGGGCTGTTTTATATGGGTTCATTACAACAGCCCCTATTTTTCCTTGAGATGGATATGTCTTAGGGCCACTTGCGCCTCCTATGCCCATAACAACACTTGGAAAAAACACCGCTATAGAACTTACAAATAAAATATATTTTTTTATTAAATTATTCTTTTTCATTGTTTTCCTTTTATATTTACACAACAGAATTTGGCTCACCTAAAATTTTAAGAATAATTATAAACACCAAAACAATCAAAGCATAAATTTTAGCCTTAGGATGTGAAAATGCATAAGAAACAAACATGCCTCCTAAAATCACCAAACAAACAACAAAAGCCAATAAGCAACAAACCGCCATATTCATAAATTCCATACTAGGAATCAAATACCAACCATTACTATACAACCCATCTTCAAAATTTGGAGGAGTTCCAACAAAAAATTTCTGAAAAGCATTTAAACTACCATAAACATCTTCAGGTACTATAGGTGTATCCATACCACACTCACCTGTTGGTAAAAACCATCCTGGTGCCCATTCATGCAATGGTAAATTAAAAGGATATATAGGAATTTCTCTACACCCATCAACACCAGCAAAAGGATTTTCTGAATGTACTACTTCGTGGATATGATTAAGAGTAAGACAATACTCTATACCAAGCCATATACCCCAAAATACAAAAGTATATGCAAAAATTTTCAAATAATCATTTTTAGGATCTATCAAGGCTAAAATACCACCAAAAGCCATAGTTAACATGGCAAATCTTATATAAACACACTGCTCACAAGGCTCCATATAAAGGTATTCTTGAAACAAAAAGTGTGCTATGAAAGTTAAACTTATCATAGCTACAACCATTATCAACCAAGGTATTCTAGTGTTTTGCCAAGCACTAACTCTACTAACAGGACAAGAACTCATAAAATACTCCAAAAACTACATCTTACTTAACTCTTCTGTTATTTCTATCAAAGCTTGCGGAGATGTGATAGCTTGCGGTGTAATTTGATATTTACCATTTACTACAAAAGCAGGTGTGCCATAGTTTTTAGAAATATCATTAGCACTTTCATAAGATTTTAAAATTTCACCCGCTTCAGGAGTTTTTAAAAAATTATCTAAATCTTCTTTGCTTGCTGAAATTGCTTTTAATCCTACTTCATAAAACGCTTCAGGATTGGCTCCATTTCCCCATCTTTGTTTTTTCTTAAAATAAGCATTAAAATATGCTTCAGAAGCTTTATGAGTTAAACTATTTTTATCACTTTGACTTACTTTATTTTGTTCATCTTTAAAAGCAGCAAAAGCAAAAATTTCATTAGCTTGCTTTCCATAATCACCCATAGAACTAACAGGATAAAATTTATAAGTTAATTGTGGTAATTTTTCTTTAACTTTTGAGATTGTATTGAATTTATGATGATCATAACAATGCGTACAACGATAAGAAAACACCTCTATTAAAGAATTTTGTGCATTTGGGATAGGCGTTTTTAAGGTAATATACTCTTTGCCTTCACTAAGCGCATTTGCACTCACACCAAAAACAAAAGCAGCCAACAAAGCCGATCTTAAAAACATGTTAAATTTGTTTTGCATTTAAACCTCCTTTTATTGTGTTTATAATTAATTATTAAAAAATATTACAAACAATATTAGATTATACTAATCTAACTTAAATGATGATAAAAATACAAAATAAAAATTAAATAATAATTTATTATTATTTAAATAAAACATTATATCTTGAAACTAAAGATATAATGTTTTGTATATTTATTTAGTAGAAAGTTCTTTAACTATACGGATTAGTTCTTCTAAAGAAGTGATATATTCAGGATTGATTTGATATTTACCATTTACTACAAAAGCAGGCGTGCCATAATTTCTTGAAATTTCATTAGCCACATCATAAGCAGCTAAAAGCTCTTTGGCTTCTTTAGTTTGTAAAAATTTTTGCAATTCTTCTTTATTAGCACCGATAGCATTTAAGCCTATTTTGTAAAATAAATCAAGATTGTTTAAATTTAACTTTTGCTCAAAATGACTTATAAAATACACATCAGCAAGCTTATAGGTAAGACTTTTTTCACTAGTAACATCTAAACCTAAAGCTTTTTCTTTAAAAGAAGCTAAAGCAAACATCTCATTTAAAGCACCACCATATTCGAGCATAGAACTTACCGAAAAAAGATCATATTTTAAATTTGGCAAAGCCTCTTTAACCTTTGCTAGAGTGTGAAACTGATGATGATTATAGCAATGAATGCAACGATAAGAAAAAATTTCTATCAAAGAATTTTGTGCATTTGGGATAGGCGTTTTTAAGGTAATATACTCTTTACCCTCACTTAATGCATTTGCGTTTATAGCAAAACCGAGTACGCAACAGACAATCAAAAAGATATTTTTTAAATTCAATTTTAACTCCTATATCATGATATTACAATATAATTATATTGTAATATCATAAATATCAGAATTCAACCACGCCCCCAGCATCTTTTCTTGATTGCTCACTAGATTGAACCATAATTCCTTTTGTGTATTTCAACAATTCTTCCCATTCTTTCTTTTGTAATAAGATGCCTTTTTGAACACTCTCTTCGTAATTTTTTTCAATAATGTCATGAGAGATACTTATATTCTCATCATTTCTAACTAAAGAGTTTTTAGAAATTTCAATATAAAGCACTCTTTCATCTAAATCACAAGGTATATTTTTCATTAAAACATCTGGAAAATCTTCATTATTTTTTATAAAGTATTCCACATACTGAGATTGTTTTATGTCATACCAATAAGCTTTAACATATAAATTTTTATTTGATAATCTTTTTAACTGAGAATACACAAAACACCTATTATAACATTTTGAAATTTTTATGTTTAAAGAATTATATTGATTTAAAAAATCAAGCGCATACGCAATAATAATTTGAATATGACATAATATGCTATGATGATTAAGATCAACACTTAAATACTCATTTGTAATATTTAATGTTATATCTAAATTGTCGCTTTTTAAATAAGGCGCAGCTTTAAGAAAATTTGACAATCCATTTAATCCAGCCATTTGCATGTCAATAACCATAGATGCAATTAAATCAGCTTCTCCAAGATTTAATTTTAATCCATTATAAGCTTTAATACAAGCAGCTTTAAGTTCGTTTTTGGAAACATAAACATTATTATTAGATAAATCACAAACACTATGCTTATTTTTTGGCAATAATGGAAACATCCACTCATTAGCATGAATTTCATCCATTAAAGGTGCATTCTGAAACAATGTCACTTGAACCCATCTATCTGATCTTGGATCATACTTTGTTGCACCAAACATAGACAATTTAGCTCTTAAAAGATGCATAGGCAAAAAGTCTTTTGCTAAAACATTAGCTCTTATATCACCCATTGCACAGTTTCCCATAGTCCAAACTCTTCTAGCTATAGATGTAAAACAAGGGTTTTCTAGTAAAAATTTACTTATATGTAAATAATCATCCTGATTTTTTAAAGCATTGTAAAATTTAACCACTTGCCTAGCAATATCTAAAGGTTGTTCTAGTTCATCTCCATTATCAATACCTCTTACTCCAAGCCTAGGCTCTTCTTTTTCTTCAGATATATACCAAAACCAATAATTATTTTCAGAATTTTCAAAATTAATACCTAAAGCCCAATCATATTTTTTCTCTATTACATTTTTAATTTCAGAAATTTTAACACCAGTAAGTTCTAATGGAGTTTCATCGATTGTCATCATTTTATCGTGTATATCAACTAATTCAGGATACAGTTCTAATAAACACGAAAGTACGATTTCTTGTGCTTCCAAAGAATATTTTTTTGTATATTCTACAAATTCTTCAATAATCATAGAAGCATTTATTTTTGTTTTTATTTCTTTTACTATATAAGAAAGCTCACTTGAAGCTATTTTATTTAAATTATCTTGCCTTGAATCTATTGTTGTTATTTCTTTAAGATGTAAACTTGCTCTTTTTAAATAATCAATCAATTCTTTAGCCTTGCTCATATCAAGCTTTTGTTGCATAACTTTTGACAAAGCTAATTCTCTTTGATAAAGCCAATTATCAACAACTTTTGGGTGTTTAATCAAATAAGGAGCCATACCAAGTCCAGTAGCATTTCCCACACCTAAATATCTTTGAATATCTCTATCAAGTTCTACAGCTTTATCTCCACCACGCTGTTTGGCTATATAATTTACCCAATCTAAGCTAAATTGCCTTACAATATAAACAGCACACATTTCAGCAGAAAATGACTGAGAAAAATCTCCATTTTTTTGCAGATTATCAAAATCAGAAATTCCAAATTTTCCACTTCCATATACAGCTGTGGTTCTTAATATATAACCAACTTTAGCTAGTTCATCTAAATCAGGTTGTTTTCCATTAGCTAAAGAATTAACAATATATTCAAAAATTCTTACACTTTTATTAGCCCTTGCTAAAACAAAAGCATTGTTAAAATTTCTACCAGCTTCTTGCAGTGGAACATTTTCTTTTAAAACAGTCAATAATCCACTATCAATCTCTCCATTTACAAAAGTAAAAGTAACATCCCACTTATTTGCTATAACTCTATCATTTCTTTCTTCATCTTTTATATAATTAGCAAATATAACAAGATGATATATTCCATGAGGTGTTCTAACTTGATATATTACATCACCAAATCCTTTATCATCTAAATCCCATAAAATATTTTTTAATACCCACTTTTCTTGAGCAATTTTCCTCATCAAAGTTCTAGTAAAACTAAGTCTAGATGAGTGCATAGAACCTAGTCTTTCTAAAGACATGACTTCTTGTGGACTTCTTAATTTCATATCATTTTTCATTTTGTCTCCTTTTTTGTATTAACGTAAATTTTGCTCATCTGCCATTTTGATTGCAATCTGTATAGAATTCCATAAGGTTGGTAATAATATAAATGAAACAGGCACAGCAGTAATTACTATAAATGATTGTAAAGCCGAAATTCCTCCCTGTCCGATAGATATTAAAATAATTGCCAATACCCCCATTAAAATTCCCCAAAAAGCTCTAAGAAGCTTACTAGGTTCAGTATTCCCACTAACAATAACACTCATAGTATAAGTCATAGAATCACCAGTTGTAATAATAAAAATAGCTGCCAATATCAAAAATAATGCTGAAATAAATGTTGACAATGGTAATGACTGTGTTATTGCTATTAATGCAGCAGGTATATTAAAACCTTTAAAAGCAGAGCTTATACTGCCTGGATTTTCTATTTCAAAATACAATCCTGTTCCACCAACAATAGTAAACCAAAACATTGTAATAATTGGCGCACATATACTCACAGCTATAATAAGCTCTCTTAAAGTCCTACCTCTTGAAATTCTAGCAATAAAGATAGCCAATACTGGACCATATCCTAAGAACCACCCCCAAAAAAACAAAGTCCAAGATGCAAGCCAAACAGTATCTTCTCTATAAGTAGCCATAGGTATAAAATTTTGTATCAAAGTTCCAACACCTTGAACATAAACATCCAAAATAAATTTTGTAGGACCAAAAATAAAAATAAAAAACATCAAACCTACAGCTAAAATAACATTCCATTTACTAAGAATTTGAATGCCTTTTGCTAAACCTCTAAGTGAGGATATAGTATAAACCAAAATAGCCAAAATAATAATACTCATTTGAGTGATTATATTATCTGGTATTTGAAAAATCATATTTAGCGCATAAGAAATTTGTAAACCTAAAAATCCTATAGGTCCTATAGTGCCAGCAGCAACAGCCACAATACAAAAAGCATCTATTAAAGAACCAATCCATCCGTGTATAACTTTATCACCAAAAATAGGATAAAGAATAGTTCTAGGTCTTAAAGGAAGGCATTTTTCATAGTGTAAATACATTAGCACTATTGTGGTAATAGTTCCAGAAACAGCCCAAGATAAAAAACTCCAATGCATGTAAGATTGTGCTAGAGCTTCTGTGATTTTTTGAAAAATATTACTAGTATTTCCAAATACAGGAGATGGTGAAACAAAATGAGCTATAGGCTCTCCAGCAGCCCAAAAAACACCTCCGCCTGCAAGTAAAGTACACATAATAATAGATATCCATTGAAATGTACTCATTTCAGGATTTTTAATATTACCCAAAACTACGCCGCCTGTTCTTCCCCAACTAAGCCCGATCCCAATAATAAAAGTCAAAAGTAGTAAAATTTGCCAATAAACACCAAAGTATTTTGCTGAGACATTAAAACCAAACTCAACGATCGCACTAAGTAACTTTGAATCAATTAAAGCTATTACAACAAATATCATCAAAAATCCACTACTACAAATTAAAGTCAACTTATCAATACGAGTATTGTTTTTAGGAGCACTGTTTAACATTTTAACTCCTTAGCAAGTTTGAGCTTTTAAGCCATCTTGTAAAAAATGAAGCCAATTAAGACCCATGATTTTTTTTACATCATTCTCAGAAAACCCATAATTAATCAATCCTTTATAAATATTATATAAGCCACTAGAATCATTAAACCAAGACACATTTTTAGGCCATGTGGAATTAGTAGCACTACCTTCGCCATAATCTTTTATCTTAGACCATCTACCATTGCGCATCCATTCTAATACATCTAATGGTTGATTTAAACATAAATCACTTCCTATACCTATATGATCAACCCCTATCATATCTGCCAAATCAGCACTCATTTTACAAAAATCATCCAATGTACAATCACTTCCATTTGGCAAATGAAAAGGATATAAAGACAAACCTATCAAACCTTTTCTCTTAGCTAAAGCTTTTATCACCTCATCGCTTTTATTTCGCAATCCATTGTGCGCAAATTTAGGATTAGCATGAGATATACATATAGGGCGAGACGATATGTCAATAGCTTCCAATGTTGATCTATCACTACTATGAGACATATCAACAATCATACCAACCCTATTCATTTCTTCAATCGCTTGTTTGCCAAAGCGAGTGATACCACTGTCGTTTTTTTCATAACAACCAGTAGCCAATAAGCTTTGATTATTATAAGTTAGCTGCATAATCAACAAACCAAGCTGTCTCATAATAGATATTAACCCTATTTCATCATCAATCAAAGAACAATTTTGTGCTCCAAAAAAAATCCCTACCTTATTTTGAGCTTTTGCTTTTAAAATATCTTCGCTTGAAAAAACAGGCAATATATATTCATTAAATTCTTCAAAAAATCTATGCCACTGGGCAAATCTAGTGAGTGTTTCTCTAGCATTTTCATGATATACTAAAGTAACATGCACAGCACTAACACCGCTTGATTTTAAAAATTTAAAATATTCTTTATCCCATTTGCAATATTGCAAACCATCTATAATGATATCTTTCCCAAACATAACCACCTCCTTTTTGTAAACAATATTTAATAAGCTTTTACATAAGTTGTTTTTACAACTGTGTAAAATTCCTTCGCATAAGAACCTTGCTCTCTTGAACCAAAGCTAGATTCTTTTCTGCCTCCAAAAGGCACATGATAATCTGTTCCAGCTGTAGGAAGATTAATCATAACACAACCACTTTTTGCTTCTTTTTTAAATATGTTTGCATTTTTTAAACTTGATGTTACAATCCCTGAAGTCAATCCAAAACGAGTACCATTATTAAGCGCAACAGCTTCTTGTAAATCTTTTGCTTTAATCACACATGCTAATGGAGCAAAAATTTCTTCCTGATTAACATCCCAATCATTTTCAGTATTAATAAATAAAGTAGGAGACATATAGTAACCATTTTTATCAAGTGATAATTTTTCACCACCAAATACCAATTCCGCTCCAAGATCTTTAGCTCTTTGAACCCACTTGAAATTAGATTCAAATTGTTTGTTATCGGCTACTGGTCCCATAAAAATTCCATCATCTAAGCAATGGCCAACCTTTAATGTTTTCATTCTAGAAACCATTTTCTCAACAAAAGCATCATGAATACTTTCCATAACAATCAAACGAGAACTTGCTGTGCATTTTTGTCCAGTACCTGAAAAAGCTCCTGCAATAGCACACTCAACAGCAAGATCAAGATCTGCATCATCCATAATAACTAAGGCATTTTTACTACCCATTTCTAATTGACATTTAACAAAATTTGCAGCCGTAGCACGTGCTATTTTTCTACCAACATCAACAGATCCAGTAAAAGAAAGTGCGTTGATATTTCTAGAATTAATAATAGTCTCACCAACTTCCCCACCACTACCTAAAACTAAATTAAATACACCACTTGGCAATCCATGCTCATGAATAATCTCAGCCAAAGCTACAGCAGAAGCTGGAGTGGTATTAGCTGGTTTCCATACTATACTATTACCAAAACAAAGAGCAGGAGCTATTTTCCAAGAAGCTGTTGCGACAGGGAAATTCCAAGGAGAAATAATACCAACAACACCAACAGCCTCTCTTGTAATCTCAACATCAACACCACTTCTTACAGATGCTGCATTTTCCCCAATTTGCCTTAATACTTCAGCTGCATAATATTGAAAAAATTGACCCGATCTAAACGCTTCTCCTTTTCCTTCTATTTTTGTTTTTCCTTCTTCTAGGGATATAATTTTTCCAATCTCATCGCTTCTATTCATTAAAGATTCACCGATTTTATAAAGCAAATTTGCCTTTTCTTCTAAAGGAGTTTTTTCCCAAGAAGCTTGAGCCTCTTTAGCAGTATCAATAGCTAGCTCTACTTGTTTTTTATCAGCCTGTGCTACATCCCCTAGATCATTATCAATATCAGATGGATTAATATTTTTTATAGTATTAACACCCTCTACCCATTGACCATTAATATATAAACCCTTAGTACAATCTAACATTTTATCTCCTTTATAATTTTAATTATAAGTTTGTGCATAAACTACAAATTCAACCAGCATTTCTTCTCTAGCCAAACCAGAAACAATAAATGCAGCTCTATTTGGATAAACTGTATTGAAATAGGTTGAATATACCGAATTTACAAATTTTAAATCTTCTCTTTTTGTAACATAAATTAAAATCTGTAACACATCATCTAATTTAGAACCAACACATTCTAAAGTATGAATAAGATTTGAAAAAACCTGTTTGGTTTGCGCTTTTATACCACCGGTAACAACCTCTCCATTTTTATCAATAGGAATTTGTGCTGTATATAAAATATTATTTGATATAACCGCCCATTCTAATGGAGATTTTGATGGAAATAATTTTGTTTTAACCGCTATTTTACTTGACATACAACTCCTTTTTGTATTGTTATATTCTCAAGTCTATAGGAAAAAAACTTAATAAATACTTAATGCCGACAATAAATATATTATATATTTTATTACCTTGAAAAAACATATAAATATGTGAATATTGGTAAACATATTTAAAAGATATTCCTATGATTAAAATATCAAATAAGTTAGTAAGATAGTTTTAGTTGTAAAATTGAATATATATGTTTATTATATGATTATATCAAATCAAATATTGTTTAACAAAATTCTCAAAATAATCAATAATATCATCAACATATTCCAAGGCTTTTTCTGTGTTTTTTTGATACACAGCTTTTAATATATTCTTGTGTTTTTCTTTTACAATATCATGTTGACTATTTTGAGCATAGCGATACCAAAATCTCCTTGAAATCCCTTGCACATTTCTCAATTCTTCGTAAATAAAATAATTTTTAGAAGCTTTAGCTAATACATCTTGTCTTTTATCAAGCCATGATAAAAAATTTATTTCATCATAATTTTCAATTTCATTTAAAAGTTCATTTATAGCTTTTTTATCATCCTCAGTAAGTCTTTTTATAGCACATTCTATACAAAGTTTCAAAATAACTCTTCTTACCTCCAAAAGTTGCATTTGCAAAGAAGCATTCATTTGTGGAACCATTATTCCTGCTTTTGATATATTCACCAAATAACGTTTTGAAAGCAACAATAATGCTTCTCTTACAGGCGTACGTCCAACATCAAGCATATTTGCTATGCCCTGTTCTGTCAAAACACTACCAGGCTCTATTTCACAAAAAACTATTCTTCTTTCTAATTCATCATATACTTGTTCAGCCAAAGTTTTATTTTTCACTTTTTTCATGTAATTTCCAAATATAAAATATAAATTATAGAATAATATCTAATTATTAATGTATTTAAGACAGAATATTAATGATTAAAGTTCATTTTGATATTCGATTTACTTTAAATATAATGTATTATAAAAAAACAAAAAAAGGATTTTAAATGCAAATACGAATTTATTACGAAGATACTGATGCAGGTGGAGTGGTATACCATAGCAACTACTTAAAATTTTGCGAAAGAGCAAGAAGTGAGATTTTTTTTCAAAGAAACGCAAAAACTTTTGATAAAAACACAGGACATTTTCTACTTACTAAAGCAAATTGTAACTTTTTAAAACCCGCTAAACTTGGAGATCTTATAGAAGTAAAAACATTTATCACAAAGCTTAAAAAAGCCTCAGTTTGTATAAAGCAAGAGATTTACAAAGATAACACCAAGCTTTTTGAAGCTGATTTTACCCTAGCTTTTTTAAAAAATGAAAAAGTAGCCCCTATAGATGAGGCTATAGCTAGGGTTTTTACTGATCTTGTAAAGGAGTAAAACCTAAGCCTTGCGAGCGTATGATCTTAACCTTATAGTCAAATTGATTATTATTTAAACTCTCATCGAAAATTCTTTGAGAGTCTTTATCTAAAAACTGCGTATAAAAATAATCAAGACCCACGCTAGTTGCATACGCTATCCAGTTATAATTAATATTTTGCGAAAAAAGCTCATTAAGATAGCTTAGAGTTTGATCCTCATTAGAAATGGAATTTGCTAGCAAAAGTTTTTTTCTATCATTAATTTGCGTTAAACTTAGCAAAATAGGATTATAATTAATCTGAGTTGATAATAGCACAAAAGGTTCTATATCATAAGTTCTTATTTGCGAGCTTATAAGTGCTGTTTTTATTAAAGAAGTATTTAAAATAATACTAGAATCTTGAAAACTTCTATTTTGATTTAAAATGCTTCTAAAATCAAATTTAGAACTATTAATAGTATAAATTTTCTCACTACCATTCCCTGCGTTTAAAACATTCTCATCTAAGCGATTTGCCAAAGGTGTTCCATCTGAAAAAATAATATTTTTACCATTTGAATACTCTAAAAGTCTTTGAATTTGTTTTTGATAATCTATACTTCCAAAATATACATTTTCATTTTGCGTATCAAAATTTCTTTTGTGCGCAGTTGGTATGAAAACTTTTACATTAGAATCAAGATTTTCTTTTAATAAAATTTTCACACCCTTATCTGTAAAACCTGCGATGATATAATTAAATTTCTCATCTTGAGCTTGTTTAAAAGCTTTAGCTATTTTGCTCTCATCTTCTGTGCCTATTAAAAACACCTTTACTTTTATTTGCGCTCTTTGTCTTAATAAATACGCTATGCTTGAATTTATAATAGTATTAGAGTAGCTTTTAATCGTTTGCTCAGGTAAAATAATAGCTAATTTTATGCTAGCATTTTTTTGAATTCTTTTTTCAAAATCTATAATAGAATTTAAAAGTTTAGTATAGATATTAACCAAAAGTTCATTTGCATTGTCATTGTTAAATCTTGATAAAAAATTAAAATAAAGTCCTGTTTCTAGCAAAGTAAACAAACAATCGTTGTCACAATTTTGAAATTCTAAATTAGGATAAAAAGACTCGCTAGGTTCTATGGGTGATGGCTTTTGTTCTTTTGCAAAAACACTTAAAGTTAAAACAAAACTCATCATCAAACAAACTAAACTTTTTCTCATAAATAACCTTTTATTTTTTTAATATCATCTATAAATTCAGTATAAAAGCTAGGATTTTTACTCACAAAATTCAAATCATAACTTGGCAAAAGCAAAGCATTATTAAAACGCATACATTGCCCTTTGTATTTTTGAAAATTCTCAAAACCCAAACTCGCAAAAGCTTCTTGACCAAGACATAAAATAATCTTTGCTTTTACAAAATCAAGCTCATTATAAAAATACGGCAAGCATAATTTTAATGCTTGATCATCTATTTTAAAATTACTAAAACATTTAAACATATAAGAAAAATATATTTCATCTTCTTTTAAATTTAAAAACTCTTTAAATAATCTTAAAAACTCTTGCTTATTTTTAGAAGCAAAAAACTTTCCACTTTCATTTTCTTCTTTATCAACAAAAGCTTGGTAAATCAAAATTTTAGCATTTTTGGCTTCTTTTTCCATTAAACTATACTTTCTTAATTTGGAAAAATGACAAAGATTGCAAGTTTTCACTCTTTCATTTAATTCTTTAAAGCTTAAGTTAAAATGTCTAATTTGCTTTTGTTCGTTAAAGTATTCATAGCCAAAAGCTTTTAGATAATACAAACTACGCTTATTCATCACATCAATGCTTCTAAATTTTCACCCTCTAAACGATAAGTTCTCCACTCATTCATATGCTTTGCATTTAATTTAGTATAAAACTCAATCCCTAAATCATTATCGTTCAAACATACCCATTCTAATCTTTTAAGATTTTTTTCTTTACAAATTTGTGCTAAATATTTAAAAACAGCTCTAGCATAGCCTTTTTTTCTATATTTTGGTTGTATGTAAATATCTTCTAGGTATAATCCACCCAAACCCCAAAAAGATGAAAAAGTAAAATAATACATCACATAGCCTATTATCTCACCATCAACCTTTAAGCTCAAAGCCTTAGCATATTCATGTTTAAAAAATGATTCTTCAAGTTCTTTAGTTGTGCATTTTACATCATCAAGCATATTTTCATGAATAGCAAGTTCTTTGAGTAATTCCAAAATTTTTTCTAAATCTTCTTTTTTACTCTCACAAATTTCAAAAGCCATTATTTTTCCTTAATTTAAAAAATAAAATCAAAATTTAGCAAAAAGTTTTAAAATAACTCTTAATTAAAAGCAGATTTAAGTAAGATTTTGCTAACATACTCGCTTATTATTTTGTTTTTTATTTTAAGTTAAGGAAAAAATATGAAAAGAACATACCAACCACATAAAACCCCTAAAAAAAGAACTCACGGCTTTCGTGTACGTATGAAAAGTAAAAATGGTCGCAAAGTGATCAATGCTAGACGCGCTAAAGGTAGAAAAAGATTAGCGGTATAAAAGATTTTCTAAGTATTAACGACTTAGGAGAGTTTGCAACAATTTATAAAGAAGGTAAAAAATGGCATTGCGAAGGCATGATCATCTTTTACATTTTAAGTGATGAAAAAAAATTCGCTGTTGTTGCTAGCAAAAAAGTTGGAAAAGCTGTCGTAAGAAATAGAGCCAAAAGGCTCTTAAGATCAGCTTTTTTTCAGGTTAAAAATCAAGTTGAAAACGGAAAATACATACTTGTAGCCAAAACAAGTATCAATGAAATTCCTTTTTTAAAATTAGAAAAAAACTTGAAATGGGGTTTGAAAAAAATAGGATGTATAAAATAGCTTGTCTAAAACTTATCAGATTTTATCAACTCTTTATCAGTCCTTTTAAACCACAATGCTGTAGGTATTACCCAAGTTGCTCTGAATATGCCTTGTGGCAATTTAAAAAAAATAATATTTTTAAAGCATTTGGTGCAGTTTTTTTAAGAATTTTAAAATGCAATCCGTTTTTTAAAGGTGGTATTGATTATCCTAAAGTACGCAAGAATAATCTAAACTCAGGTATATGTTTTAAACCTAGTTTTAATGCTTTAAAACAACTCAACTATCTTTATATCCCTTGCAACGATAATCAATTTTTTTTAATTAAGATTATATTTCCAAAGGACAATCCGTGTCAGAAAATTTATCTCAACAAAAACGCATATTAATTGCTGTTGTATTATCATTTTTATTTTTTGTAGTTTATGATTATTTTTTTATCCCCAAAGCTCCACAAACTGAGCAAAATATCACCCAAATAGAACAAAATAATTCAGCCCCACAAAGCACTACAAACACAAACACCCAAGCTCCAAAAACAGAACTTAGTGTTAATCAAAAAGAAGAAATAGCAGTTGTTAAAAGTGAGCATTTTGAAGCACATATTGACTCTTTAGGTAGAATAGCTAAATTTTATCTAAGTGATGAAAAATATAAAGACGAAAATGGTAAAAGTATTAATCTAATAGATACTTCTTTATCGCCTTTACCACTAGAAGTAAGATTTAGCGATGTAAAAATCAATCAAGAAGCTTTTAATACTTCATATACCACAAGTCAAAAAACTATCAATGTAAGCGATGAAAACACAACCTTAATCCTTACTCAAAATCTAAATGATTTAGTAGTAACTAAAAAAATCACTTTCCATAAATATGGAAACTATGATTTAGAGGTTAATCTAAGCAAAGACGCAGCTTATTTTATCACTCCAGGTTATCGTCCAAATATAGCAGTTGATAGCTATACAGTGCATGGCGTTTTAATCTTAGATAAAGATGATAAAATCACAATGTTAGAAGATGGTGATGTAGAAAATGATGAAAGTTTTTCTAATGTAACCCTTATGGCAGCTTCAGATCGCTATTATAGTGCTTTCTTTTATAATTTTGAAAAACCACTTAATGCTGTAGTTACTAAAGATAATCACGAAAACTCTATCGTTTTTGCAAGTGCGACAAATACTTTTAAAGCAAGCGGTTATGTTGGCTCAAAAGAGCATGAAATTTTAAGAAGCATTCATGCGGATTTAGATGATGTTGTAGAATATGGTTGGTTTACTTTTATAGCCAAGCCTATGTTTGAATTTTTAAATTTTTTACATGGCTACATGGGTAACTGGGGTTGGGCTATTGTAGTGATGACTTTAATCGTGCGTATTATTCTTTTCCCACTTACTTATAAATCAATGATTTCTATGAATAAACTCAAAGATTTGGCACCTAAAATGAAAGAAATCAGAGAGCGCTATAAAGGTGATCCGCAAAAAATGAATTTACATATGATGGAACTTTATAAAAAACATGGCGCAAATCCTATGAGCGGATGTTTGCCTATACTCATTCAAATTCCAATTTTCTTTGCAATTTATAGAGTTTTACTAAATGCCATAGAACTAAAAGCTGCACCTTGGGCTTTTTGGATTACAGATTTATCTGTAATGGATCCATGGTTTATTTTACCTATATTTATGGGTCTAACTATGTTTATCCAACAACTTATCACACCAATGGCCATACAAGATCCTATGCAAGAAAAGATTATGAAATTTTTACCATTAATTTTCACTTTCTTCTTCTTAACCTTCCCAGCAGGTTTAACTTTATATTGGTGTGTAAATAATATATGTTCACTTATTCAACAAGTGATCGTAAATAAACTTTTCAAAAACCACAAAAAAGAGGAAATAGCTAAACATGAACATAGAAGCTAAAGACTTACAAACCGCACTCATAGAAGCCTCAAAGCAACTTGAGTGCTCTGTGATTGATCTAGAATATGAAGTTATTCAGCATGCTAAAGCAGGATTTTTTGGTTTGTTTAGAAAAAATGCTATTATTTGTATCAAAGGGCATAAAAAAAATCAAAAACCTCATCAAGAAAAAACTAAAAAATTTCATAATGAGAAATTTAACAAGCATACGCAAAAAAACTTTGATAAAAACGAACCAAAAAAAGAATACAAAGAAAATTTTCAAAAACCAATTGAAGATATTGCTCAACCTAAGGAGCATTATAAAGTAAAAAATGATGCCATTTTTGATTCATTTCATAAAGAATCTTCAGAAGAAAGAAATATCACTTCTTATATCGATGAGATAAAAATTTCATTAGAAAAGCTACTAGCAACTTTTGATTTTGACATCAAGGTTATACAAGTTAGTGTTTGGGATGAAAATTGTGTATTGATAAAACTTGATGGAGAAGATGCGGCTTTACTTATAGGCAAAGAAGCTCATAGATATAAGGCTTTTTCTTATTTGCTTTATAATTGGCTTAGTGCTAAATACAAAATTCAACCAAGACTAGAAATTGCTCAATTTTTAGAAAATCAAACCCAAGCTATAGAAAATTATTTAAAAATTCTTATAGAAAAAGTAGAAAACACAGGAAGAGTTCAAACAAAACCACTTGATGGAATTTGGTTAAAACTTGCTTTAGAAAAATTAAGAGAACGCTTTCCTGACAAATATGTAGCTATCAAACAAAATGACGATCAAAGATACATCGTTGTGAATGATTTTTTGAAGAAAAATGAATGAATGATACTATAGCTGCCATTGCCACAGCCCATGGAGTGGGCTCTATAAGTATTATTAGAGTAAGTGGAGAAAAAGCTTTAGAGCTTGCATTAAAAATTACCCACAAAAAAGAACTAACACCACGCTATGCACATTTGTGCAAACTTTATAAAAACAACAACGATTTTTTAGACGAAGCTTTAGTAATTTATTTTAAAGCGCCCTACTCTTTTACAGGAGAAGATATAGTAGAATTTCAACTCCACGGAGGCTTTTCTTTAAGTGAAATTTTACTCGATGAGCTTATTTTAGCAGGAGCACGTCTTGCTAACCCTGGTGAATTTAGTAAAAGAGCTTGTTTAAATGGTAAGATGGATCTTTTAAAAGCTTTAAGCATACAAGATGCCATCATGTCAAAATCAGCAAGCGCTGCAAATATCATAGCAAAAAATATTAAAGGTGATTTAAGTAAATTTTTAAATACCATTAGAATAGATCTTGTTCAAACTCTTGCTTTTGTAGAAACAAGCATTGATTATGCAGATGATGACTTACCACAAGATTTACTTGATCAAATTATCACTATGTGTGAAAAAAATTCAAAACTTTTACGCGAAATAGTAGATATTTCTTTAAGCAAAAAAGGACTTATAGAAGGCTTTAAAGTTGCTATTATCGGTAAACCAAATGCAGGAAAAAGCTCATTATTAAATTCACTTTTGGCTTTTGATAGGGCTATTGTTTCTAATATTGCAGGTACCACAAGAGATCGTATCGAGGAAAGTTTAAAAATAGGCTCACATTTAATCAAAATCATCGACACAGCAGGTATAAGAAATGCAGATGATGAGATAGAAAAAATCGGAGTTAATCTAAGCTATGAAAGTATTAAAGAAGCAGATATTATCATAGCTGTTTTTGATGGATCTAAAGAATTTGAAGAAGAAGATGAGCGTATTTTACAAGCTTTAAAAAATTGTGATAAAAAAATCATTTATGTTTTAAATAAAAGCGACCTAGTTACCAAATTTCAACATGAAATTAGTACTTCTTGTATACGCATTTGTGCTCAAGAAAACACCCAAGCCATAAAGGAAAATTTAAATGAATACTTAAATACTTTAGATGGTGATGGAATGCTAATAAGCAATACCTTAATACTCAATGCCTGCAAGAATGCTAGCGAAGCTATTTTGCGCGCAAGGGACTTATTAAAAGAAAGTTCTTTAGAACTTTTTGCTTTTGAACTAAATTTAGCCATAGGAGAAATAGCCCAATTTACAAAAGATTTTGAAAGAGATGAAATTTTAGATGCTATGTTTAGTAATTTTTGTTTAGGTAAATAAAAAAAGGAGAGAAAATGGATAAAGAAATTATAAAACAACACAAAATTAGCGATGAGGAATATCAAGAAATTTTAAATATATTAGGTAGAGAGCCTAATTTGCTAGAGCTTGGAGTAATTTCTGCTATGTGGAGCGAGCATTGCTCATATAAATCAAGTAAAAAATACCTTAATGGCTTTCCAACTAAAGCTCCTTGGGTAATCCAAGGTCCTGGTGAAAACGCTGGAGTAATAGATATAGGCAAAGGAATGGCGGCTGTATTTAAAGTAGAAAGTCATAATCACCCAAGTTTTATAGAGCCTTTTGCGGGCGCAGCTACAGGTGTGGGCGGAATTTTGCGCGATGTTTTTACCATGGGTGCAAGAGTTGTTGCGGGTATGAATTCTTTAAAATTTGGTAATATCCATGATGAAAAAATAGGCAAACATCAAAAATATTTAGTTAAAGGTGTGGTAAGCGGAATTTCACACTATGGTAATTGCATGGGTGTACCTACCATAGGTGGAGAATGTGCTTTTGATGAGTGTTTTAATGGAAATATCTTAGTTAATGCTTTTGCACTTGGAACTTGCAAAATCGAAGATATTTTTTATGCAAAAGCTGAAGGTGTAGGCAATCCTGTAATTTATGTAGGTTCAAAAACCGGCCGTGACGGGCTTGGTGGAGCAGTGATGGCAAGTGATAGTTTTAATGAATCTAGTAAAAGCTTAAGGCCAACTGTTCAAATTGGAGATCCATTTGCTGAAAAATTATTAATGGAAGCTTGTTTAGAACTTTTCAAAACTGATTATATAGTTGGAATTCAAGATATGGGTGCAGCAGGACTTACTTCAAGCTCTTTTGAAATGGCAGGACGCAGTGGTAGCGGCATGAAACTTTACCTTGATAAAACTCCTATGAGAGAAGAAGGTATGACTCCTTATGAGTTAATGTTAAGCGAATCTCAAGAAAGAATGCTAATTTGCGCTAAAAAAGGCTATGAAGAAAAAGTTATTGAGATTTTTAATAAATGGGGGCTTGATGCAGCTATTATAGGCGAAGTTACAGATACTGGCAAAATGGAGCTATTTTGGCATGATGAATTAGTTGGTTTAATCCCGATTGAGCCACTAAGTGAAAAAGCACCTATACTTGATAGACCTGTAGCTAAACCAAAATACTTAGATGAAATAAAAAACTATCAATTTAAACTTAACATTCCTACTCAAGAAGCATTTGAAAAACTTCTTGCAAATGAAAATGCTAACGATAAAGCCTATATTTATGAGCAATTTGACTCAAGCGTACAAACTAATACTTTAAAAAGCGATGGAGCTTTAGGAGCAAATAGCATTAGAATTAAAGAAAACAATTGCTTACTTTCTATGGCAATTGAGTGCAACTCAAGATTAAACTATGTAAATCCAAAAATCGGGGCAGCAGCAGCCGTTGCAAGTGCAGGTAGAAAAATAGCATGCTCAGGAGCTAGACCTTTGGCAATTAGTGATTGTTTAAACTATGGCAACCCGCAAAATCCTGAAGTAATGTGGCAATTTGCACAAGGTTGTGAAGGCATTAAGCTCGCTTGTAAAGAACTCAATACCCCTGTAGTAAGTGGCAATGTTTCTTTATATAACGAAACCGATGGAGTAAGTATTTTTCCGAGTCCAACCATAACTTGTGTTGGAGTAAATGAAAAAGCAGAAAATGTTTTAAAATCATATTTTAGTAAAGACACTAGAGCTATTTATCTACTTGGAGAAAGCAAAGGTGCTTTTGGTGGATCTTTGATTGCTAAAGTACTAGATCAAAAAGTAGCAGGAGAGCTTGAAGATATAGATTTTAACGCAGAATTAAAACTATGGGATTTCTTACTAAAAGCAAACGAAGCAAAATTGCTTGATTGTGCTAATAGCATAGGCATAGGTGGTCTTGCTATTACTTTAGCTAAAATGAGCGCAAAGGCAAATTTAGGTATTGAAGTAAAGACTGATTTTGAAGATAAGAGTTTTATTTTTGAAGAAAGTCCAACAAGAGTTATAGCTGGTGTTAAAAATGAAGAAAAATTTATCAAATTTGCAAATGAAATGGGAATTAAATTTACAAAACTTGGAAATTTAAATGAAAAAGATTTTATTTTAGATGATATTAAGATATCTTTAGCAAAACTACAAACAATTTATTTTGATAAATTTAATGAATATTTAGGATAAAAATGCTTTTTGTTTTACTTGTATTGGCAATTTTGGCATTTTATTGGTATTATAAAACATGGGGTAAAGATGATCTTTTGGGCTCTTTTAAAAAAGGAGCTAAAAGTTTCTCTCAAGGTTTTAAACAAGGCTATCACGAAGAAAGAATTGATGGATTTAAAAGAAGATTAAACTACTATGTTATAGCACTTTTAGCAAAAATAGCAAAAAGCGATGGCAGAGTTAGTGAAAATGAAGCTAACATGATCTCACAAATTCTTGATTACAATGCCAAAGATTCAAGAGAAAGAGAATTTTTAAAACAAAGTTTTAATGAACACAAAAACACCTTAAATGACACCTATGAAGTAGCCAAAGAACTCATCAAGGAAGTACCTTTACCTCAACAAGAAAGAATTAATATATTAAATGTTTTGGTCGCAATGGCCTTGATTGATGGGGAACTTAACAGCACTAAAAAAGATGTATTAAAAGCCATTATCAAAGCCTTTAATCTTGATGTAAACATACTTGAGAGACTTCTAAATTCTATGCAAACTCAAAAAGTAGGTATGAATTTGCAAAAAGCATGTGAGATTTTAGGTGTAAGCGAAAATGTAAATTTACAAGAGCTTAAAAAACGCTATAGAGAACTTGCTAAAAAATATCATCCTGATATTTTAAACGCAAACAACAGCGATGAAGCAAAAATAAAAGAAGGTGTAAAAAAATTTCAAGAAGTTAATGAATCTTATGAATTTTTAAAACAATACATAGAAAGGAAAAATCAATGAAAGCACTAATTAGTGTTAGTGATAAAGAAGGAGTGGTAGAATTTGCTAGTGAGCTTGCAAAATTAGGTTTTGAGCTTTTATCTACTGGAGGTACTTACAAGCTTTTAAAAGAAAATAACTTGCAAGTACAAGAAGTTAGTGATTTTACTCAAAGCCCTGAAATGTTTGAAGGACGCGTAAAAACCTTACACCCAAAAATTCATGGTGGAATTTTATACAAAAGAGAAGATGAAAATCACCAAAAGCAAGCTAAAGAGCATAATATTGAAAGCATAGACTTACTTTGTGTGAATTTATATCCTTTCAAAAAAACTACAATTTTAACCCAAGATTTTGATGAGATTGTAGAAAATATTGATATCGGTGGTCCTGCTATGATACGTAGTGGTGCAAAAAACTTTAAAAATGTCATTGTAGTTTGTGATATTTTAGACTATGATAAAATCATACAAGCCTTAAAAGATAATACTTTAGATCTTGATTTTAGAAGAGCATTGATGATCAAAGCTTATGAGCATACAGCAAATTATGATGCTTATATAGCAAATTATATGAATGAGCGTTTTAATGGTGGTTTTGGTGCAAGTAAATTTATTGTTGGTCAAAAAGTGTTTGATACAAGATATGGAGAAAATCCTCATCAAAAAGGCGCCTTATATGAATTTGATGACTTTTTCACACACAATTTTACAACCTTAAAGGGTGAAGCAAGTTTTAACAATCTAACCGATATCAACGCAGCTTTAAATTTAGCAAGTGCTTTTGATAAAGCTCCAGCAGTAGCCATTGTAAAACATGCAAATGCTTGTGGATTTGCCATAAAAGAAAACTTACTCCAAAGCTATATCCATGCGCTTAAATGCGATACCTTAAGTGCTTATGGTGGGGTTGTAGCTATCAATGGAACTTTAGATAAAGAATTGGCACAAAAAATCAATGAAATTTATATAGAAGTAATCATTGCAGCAAATGTAGATGATGATGCTTTGGAAGTATTTAAAGATAAAAAGCGTATTAAAATCTTTACACAAAAAGCGCCATTTTTAACTAGAGCTTATGACAAATATGATTTTAAACATATAGATGGTGGTTTTGTATATCAAGATAGTGATGAAGTTAAAGAAGATGAATTAAAAAATGCGGTGTTAAAAAGTGAAAGAAAAGCTAGCGAACAAGAATTAAAAGATCTTGAAATAGCTATGAAAATTGCTGCATTTACCAAATCAAATAACGTAGTTTATGTAAAAAATGGTGCTATGGTGGCTATTGGCATGGGCATGACAAGTCGTATTGATGCAGCTAAAGCAGCTATTAATAAAGCCAAGGAAATGGGACTTGATTTAAATGGTTGTGTTTTAGCAAGCGAGGCTTTTTTTCCATTTAGAGATAGCATAGATGAGGCCAGCAAAATAGGTGTAAAAGCCATCATCGAACCAGGTGGAAGTATAAGAGATGAGGATATCATCCAAGCTGCTAATGAATATGGTATTGCATTATATTTTAGTGGCGTAAGACACTTTTTACATTAATACAAGGAGTTTAAATGTTTAAAAGCATAGGTGCAAAGATATCTTTAGCAATGATTTCTACATTGCTAATTAGTTTTATTATTATGCAAATTATTTTACAAAAAGACTCTCAGCAAACGACCGATAGAATCAGCCGTGCAAATTTAGATACCTTAAGCACTTCTGTTTTTCAAACACTAAGAATGGCGATGAATTTGGGTGATCCTGCCATCATAGAACAAGCTATAAAAGAAGCAGGTGAAATAGAAGGCATAAAAGATATTAAAATTTATCCTTCCAAAAGCACCATTGAGCTTTTTGAAATGCAAAAATATACAAAAAGTGATGAAAGTATTATCAATGAGCAATTTAACAAACCAGAAATTAAAGCGGTTGAGATTAATAATGATCAAGGGCATTATCTAAGACTCATACGCCCATTAATTGCTAATGAAAGTTGCTTAGCTTGTCATGCTAATGCTAAAGAAGGTGATGTTTTAGGGGTTATGGATATGTATAATGACTTAAAACATGTAGATGATGATTTGGCAAGTTCAGCTAGAACCTATATTGTGATTTTTAGTATAGCTTTACTTTTTACTGTTTTTGCTGTACTTTATATCTTGAAAATAGTTGTGGGTAATCCTGTTTTAGATCTTTTAAAACACGCTAAAGAATTAGCTAGTGGCGATGGAGATTTACGCGCAAGAATTAACATAAAAAGTACTGATGAAATAGGTAAGGCTTGTACTTATATTAATCAATTTATTGAAAAAATTCAAAATGCAGTGATTTCTACCAATGAAAATTCTCAAATGGTAGATAAACAATCTAAACTTTTAAATGCCAATGCACTTGATCTAGCAAATAGAACTAAAGAAGGCCATACAAAAACTGATGAATCTTATCATTTAAGCGAGCAAATACATACAGAATTGCAAGATCTTGCTGAACTTTCAAACAATGCAAATAAGGCAAATACAAAATCTTTTGAAGTTTTAAACACTATGCTTGATTCACTAAATCAGGTAGTTGACAAAGTAAGAGTTGTTGCAGAAAATGAAGATGTGTTATCTCAAAAAGTTGAAGTTATGGAAAAACAAGCAGATGAGATTAAAAAAGCTTCTGATATGATGGGAGAAATAGCTGATAAAACTAATCTTTTATCATTAAATGCAGGTATTGAAGCAGCACGTGCTGGGGAATTTGGTCGTGGATTTTCAGTTATTGCTGAAGATGTAAGAAATCTTGCTCAAAACTCAGAAGAATTTTTAAAAAATATTGCTATTGTGACCAAGCAATTAGTAGATAGTATTAATGAAGTTTCCAAAGAGTTAAAACACAATGCTAAAGAAATTAATTCTTTAAATCAAGATGCAAAAGATCTTGTAGAAGGAACTAATGAAGTAAAAGTTTGCAATGAAAATGCAAGAGATTTAGCAAATGCTTGTATGCAAAAAATCTCAAGTACACAAGAAACTTTACAATCTTTGCTTGATAAAATGCAAGAAACAGTAAAATTAAGCGACAAAAATGAAGAAATTTCAAAAATTTTACTTGATGTTGCTCATGAGTTAAATGTAGTTTGTCAAAATTTAGAAGATGAATTAAAACATTTTCATGTATAAGGAGAATCAAAATGAAAAAAATAATTACATTAAGTATAGCAAGCTTAGCTATTTTTAGTGGGTGTTCTGTGGCAAATTTAAGTGTTGATGATTTACAAAATAAAGAATTTACCATAAGTTCTTATGAAGCTAATGGAAAAAGCTATGAACTTCCTCAAAATTCTAAAGCAAGCATTAGTTTTGATAATAAGGACAAAAGAGTTTTTGGTATTTCAGGATGTAATAGATTTTTTGGAAACTATAAAGATCAAGGAAATAGCATTAAAATAGAAGATAATCTTGCTTCAACAAAAATGCTTTGTGATCAAGAATCTATGAAATTTGAAGATAATTTCTTAAGAAATTTCAACGGAGATTTTCAAATTACTAGCGATGATGATGGAATTGTTTTGGAAAATAAAAAAATGAAAGTATATTTAAAATAAGCCTAAAGGCTTATTTTAAATGCTCTAATATATCCTCACAAACCTTTCTAGGTTCTTTTGCTTTATAAATAGGTCTTCCAACCACGATAAAATCTGACAAATTATCCTTAGCACACTGTATATCAGCTACTCTTTTTTGATCGTCTGAATTTTCTTTAAATGGACGAATTCCAGGGGTTAATGTGATAAAATTTGAATTAGTGTTTTCTTTTATCAATAAACTTTCATATACCGAACAAACCATACCATCAAGATCACTTTCATAGCTAATTTTAGAAAAATCCTTAACGGCTTGTTTAATATCTTGTTTATATACACTAAAAAATTCTTGCTCGTCAAAACTAGTTAAAGCAGATACAGCAAGCACCAAAGGTCTTTTACTTAAAGCGTTTAAACGCTCCATAATCATACACATAGCACTTTTACCTGCACTTGCATGAATATTAAACATATCCACATCAAGCTTAGCAAGTTCTTCGCAAGCATCTGCCATAGTATTTGGTATATCATAAAGCTTTAAATCTAAAAAGATTTTAAAATCATCCACTTTTTTAATCGCCTCTAAAAGCTTTATTCCATCTCTTAAATACGATCTAAGCCCTATTTTAACCCAAAGATCTAAACCTTTTAATTCTTTGGCTAAATTTATACATTCATCATAACTTGCTACATCAAAAGCTACACAAAGTTTCATTGCTCATCCTTGTTGATTTTATCTAGTACTCCATTGATAAATTTAGGAGCATTATCTCCTGCCATTTCTTTTGCAAGCTCTATAGCCTCATTAATAACAATCGCTTTTTGTGTAGATGTAAATAAAATCTCATAAGCACCCAAACGCAAAATAGCCTTTTCTATATTAGCTACTCCATCTAACTTATGCTCTTTTAAACACTCATTGATTTTCTCATCAAGCAAAGTAAGTTGCTCATTAATACCATTATATAAATCTAGAGTGAATTTTCTTTGGTCATTACGAATTTTTTTCTCATCTAAAAATTCATTGATAAAATCTTTATTTTCTTGGTTTAACTGTGCTGCATAAAGCAAAGAAACTATACTTTGTCTTACTTGGTGTCTAGTAGCCATCTTAAGCCTTAATTTTTTGGATTAAATTAAGCATTTCAACTACAGTAAGCATAGCTTCAAAGCCTTTATTACCTGCTTTACTACCTGCTCTTTCTATAGCTTGCTCTAAAGTATCGGTTGTTAAAACTCCAAAGCTTACAGGCACATTAGCTCCAAGCCCTACGCTTGCTATACCTTTGGTAGTTTCAGCTGCTACATAATCAAAATGTGGTGTACTTCCACGAATTACCGCTCCAACACAACAAATTCCATCAAATTTTTTACTCTCACAAGCTTGTTTTAATGCAAAAGGAATTTCAAAAGCACCTGGCACTAAAATAAGACTTAAGTTTTCTTCCTTACCCCCATGTCTTAAAAAAGCATCTTTAGCACCTTCAACTAAACGATCTGTGATGATATGATTAAATCTTGCATTGATAATCGCAATTTTCTCATCACCTTTTAAACTTAAATTTCCTTCTATTATATTCATAATTTTCCTTTTTAAATGATTTCTTGAATTTTTAAAAGCGTATTTACGCAGTTTTTAAGTCTTGAAAGATCAAGCATATTTGGTCCATCGCATAAAGCTTTGCAAGGATCAATGTGCGTTTCAAAGAAAAATCCATCTATACCTACACTAGCAGCAGCTCTTGCTAAAGGCTCTACAAATTCACTTTTGCCTCCACTACTTCCACCATTTGCTCCTGGCATTTGCACACTATGAGTAGCATCAAAAATAACTGGAGCATATTTTCTCATGATAACCAAACTTCTCATATCTACAACTAAATTTCCATAGCCAAAACTCGAACCTCTCTCAGCTACAAAAACCCCATTTTCTTTGGCTATTTCAAAACCTTCTTCGTTGATGCCTCTAGTTTGTAAAATTTTAGCTACACTATATTTAATATCTTCAGGATTTAAAAATTGTCCCTTTTTTACATTTACCTTAGCCTTTGTTTTAGCAGCAGCTACTAATAAATCAGTTTGCCTGCATAAAAAGGCTGGAATTTGTAAAACATCTACAACCTCAGCCGCAACACTTGCCTGAGAACTCTCATGAATATCAGTAAGAATTTGCATACCAAATTTATCTTTCACTTTTTGCAAAATTTCCAAACCTTTTTCAAGACCTGGTCCTCTAAAACTATTAATACTAGTTCTATTTGCTTTATCAAAACTTGATTTAAAATAAAAATCAATTCTATCATCTTTTAAAAAGCATTCAAGCTCTTGCGCTACCTTAAAGACTAGTTCTTCATTTTCTATCACACAAGGCCCTGCTATTAGTATCATTTTTTTCATCATTTTTCCTTGTTTTTTATTATTTTACTTTATTTTTATTATTTTCTTCAAGAGGGAAAACAAAATTTAAAATAATAGCTGTAATCCCACCTGCTGCAATCCCTGAAGAAAATAAAGTTTTAAACCACATTGGCATAAATTCTAAAATATCAGGATTATTAGAAACTCCAAGCCCTATACCTAAACTCATAGCTATAATGATAATGGAGCGACGATTTAAATTTTCTTTAGAAATAATCCTAACACCCGTTGCGGCTATAGTACCAAACATTACTAAAGTTGCTCCACCTAAAATAGGTTCTGGAATTTGCAAAGTAATATCAGCCACAATAGGAAATAAACCCAAAATCATCAACATAAAAGCTACAATAAACCCCACATAGCGACTTGCAACACCCGTTAAAGCTATAACGCCATTATTTTGCCCAAAACATGAATTTGGAAAAGTATTAAAAAAGGCTGAAACAAAGGAATTAAAACCATTTGCTAAAACCCCACCTTTTAATCTTTTTGCATAAAGTTCACCTTTAACCGGCTGATTGGAAACTTCGCTAGTAGCACTAATATCACCAATAGTTTCTAAAGAAGTTACCATAAAAACCAAGATCAAAGGCAAAATGAGATTATAATCAATACTCAAACCATAATGCAAAGGATCAGGTAAAAACACTAAAGGCAAATTTTCATTAAAATCAAAGCTAAAATTTTCAAAAGTCATAGCTACTAAAAGCCCTATTATCATAGCTATAAATAAAGAAGAAATTCTTATATAGGCATTATTAAAACGATTTAAAACAATAATACTTAAAATTACAACTCCGGCTAATAATAAATTTTGCAAAGAACCAAACTCACCACTTGCTTTAGCCGCAAATCCACCCCCTGCACTTACAAGGCCAACATTAATCAAACTAAGACCTATAATCATCACTACTATACCAGAAACCAAAGGCGAAATCACTCTTCTTACAAAAGGTAAAATTTGAGAAATAATCATTTCAGTAGTAGAACAAAGCATCAAAGTGCCAAAAATAGCTCCAAGCATTGCTTCTTGCGATAAACCATTATTTTTTAAAACAAGCCCACCTAAAATAATAGGCGCAACAAAGTTAAAACTAGTCCCTTGAATAGATAAAAGTCCGCTCCCTATAGGACCCCAAGTTTTAATCTGCAAAAGCGAAGCAACACCTGAAGCAAAAAGTGACATACATATAATTCTAGCTGTATTAGCATCATCTATTCCAAGACCCTTGCAAATTAACAAAGCAGGTGTAATCACAGCCACAAACATAGCCATCAAATGCACTAATGCAGCAAAAAACGCCTTAGCAAAGGGTGGTTTATCTTCTAAACCATAAATTAAATCTGCTTTATTTTCCATTTTTCTTTCCTTTTGTTTGCTTACTAACCAAAATAATTCCTCCTAAAATAATGCTAAAAATTCCTATAAAAACCATAAAACTAGGAAATTCATCTCCTAATAATATGCCCAAAAATAAAGTAAAAACTACATCTATATAACTAACCCCTGCAACAATCCCTGCCTTTTTTGCTACACCATAAGCTTTAGTAACATGAATTTGATACATTGCTCCAAAAATTCCCATCAAAACAATAAAAATCCAAGCTTTAAGACTAGGCATAACAAAAGGAGCAATTAAAAAATCAAGCTCTTTTATTTCATAAAAAGAACCTATAATCATAGACATTAAAGGCATAAGAGTACCAATTAAAACAAAAGATAAAGCTATAAAAGGTGCTGGGTATGATTTTCTAAGTTCTCTTACACTAGTTAGCGCTAAAGCTGCACAAAAACCACTTAAAATTCCTAAAATACTATTTTTTAAATCAAAACCTGAATGCGTAGTGCTATCTGCAAAAGGTTGACAAATTAACAACACTCCTATAAAAGCGATCAAAATCCCAAAACAAGCTTTTATTCCTAAACTTTCTTTAAAAAACAAAAAAGCAATCAAAGCTATAAAAATAGGTGCTGTTTTTTGAAAAGCAAAAGCACCGCCTAATGAAATATTAGAAACATTATAAAAGAAAAGATATAAAGCAATCGTTCCTATAATACCTCTAAAAATAAGCAGTCCAAGATGTCCGCCACTTTTATGAAAATTTAATTTTGAAAGCGCATAAAGCATAAAAGCTGTTCCTATAATATTTCTAAAAAACATAATTTCAATCGATGATAATTCTTCACTAAGAATTTTTGCACAAGCACCTACAAGTGCAAATTCTATGGAAGCAATAATCATAAAATATATACCTAAATTCTTTTTAACTATTCTTAACATATAAATTCCATATAAAAATTCCCGTTATTTTAGTCTTTTTTGCTTAATTTTAAGGCAATTTTTATATAATCACAAATAAAAATTTAAAAAATGAGTATTAATGCAAAGTATTATTTTAATAGGAAAACCAAATGTTGGTAAATCAAGTCTTTTTAATAGACTTGCAAAAAAACGCATTGCGATAACTAGTGACATAAGCGGAACTACAAGAGATACTAACAAAATAGAAGTAGAAATTGATGGCAAAAAAGCCCTATTAATAGACAGTGGCGGACTTGATGAGAGCAATGAGCTTTTTAAAAATGTCAAAGCAAATTCGCTTAAAGCTGCTAAAAATAGCGATATTATCTTTTATATGGTGGATGGTAAATTTTTACCTGATGATGAAGATAAAGCATTTTTTTATGAAATGAAAAAACTTAACAAACCCATAGCTTTAGTAATCAATAAAGTCGATAACAAAAAAGACGAAGAAAGATCTTGGGAATTTTCTAATTTTGGAGTAAAAGAAGTTTTTAACATCTCGGTTACACATAATATAGGCATTGATGAACTTTGTATGTGGGCTGGTAAGTTTTTAAATGAAAGTTATTTAAATGCAGATGAAGAAGAAGACTTTGAAAGTTATTTAGAAAATTTTGATGAAAATAGCGGAGATTTTAAGCTAAAAACCATCAATGAAAATCATATTAAAGTGGGAATTATCGGCAGGGTAAATGTAGGAAAATCAAGTCTTTTAAATGCCTTAGTTAAAGAAGAACGTAGCGTGGTAAGTGATATAGCAGGTACTACGATCGATCCTGTTAATGAAAGCATTATACATAAAGGTAAAATCATCGAATTTGTAGACACTGCAGGTATTAGAAAACGTGGGAAAATACAAGGCTTAGAGCGTTATGCACTAAATAGAACTGAATATGCCCTAGCTAATGCTCAAATTGCACTTTTAGTGCTAGATGCGACTGAAGGTTTTAACGAGCTTGATGAGCGTATTGCAGGACTTGCTGCTAAGCATTGTTTAGGTGTGATTATCGTGCTTAATAAATGGGATAAAAGTGAGCTTGATTTTGATAAAACTTTAAAAGAATTAAAACTAGATCGTTTTAAATTTCTAGCTTATGCACCCGTTGTAAGCGTATCAGCTTTAAGCGGAAAAAGAGTGCATGTACTTTTGGATAAAATTTTAGAGGTTTTTGCAAATTTCACACAAAAAATTCCAACTGCAAAATTAAATGCCTTGGTAGAAGAAGCCACTAAAGCCCACCCACTACCACATGATTATGGTAAATTAGTAAAAATTTATTATGCGGTTCAATATGACTTAGCACCTCCAAAAATAGCTCTAATTATGAATAGACCAAAAGCTTTGCATTTTAGTTATAAACGATATTTACAAAACCAAATTAGAAAACAATTTAACTTTGAAGGTGTTCCTTTGATTTTAGCTTCAAGAAAAAAAGGTAGCAAAGATGAGCAAGAAGGATAATCTCCTTTTTGTAGGCTTTATGGGCTGTGGTAAAACAACTATAGCAAGAGCTTATGCTAAAAAATATGATAAAGTATTTTTAGATACAGACAGTTTAATCAAAGAAAAATTTAATCTTGAAATTAATGATTTTTTCAAAACATATGGAGAAAAAAAATTCCGCAAGGAAGAGCAAAAAATAGCTTTGTTTTTACATTGTTTGCAAAATTGCTCTATTGCAAGTGGCGGTGGCTTCATAGAACAAAAAAAATTAAAAAATATTGGCACTATCGTTTACTTAAAAGCGAGTTTTGATTATCTTTTACAAAGATTAAACAAGGAAGGATTAACCACTAGACCTTTACTTGCAAATACAAATAATGCCAAAATTCTTTTTGATCAAAGAGTAAAAAAATATGAAAAAAAAGCAAACATTACTATAAATATTGAAAATAAAAGCATTAACGAGATTATTAAAGAAATTAAAAAAGAGGTGAAATGAGAGTTATTACAGGATTGCAACCAAGCGGGGATTTGCATATAGGAAATTATTTTGGCTCTATAAGACAAATGCTAAATATGCAAGAAGAAAATCAAATGTATATGTTTATAGCAAATTATCATGCCATGACTTCAAGTTTTGATGGAGAAAAACTTAAACAAAATTCACTTAAGGCTGCGGCAGCTTTTTTAAGTTTAGGGATTGATCCACAAAAAAGCGTATTTTGGCTACAAAGTGATGTAAAAGAAGTGATGGAGCTTTATTGGATTCTATCTCAATTTACCCCAATGGGACTTTTAGAAAGAGCACATAGTTATAAAGATAAAATTGCCAAAGGTTTAAATGCTAATCATGGACTTTTTTCCTATCCTGTTTTAATGGCTGCAGATATTTTACTTTTTAATGCTCAAATAGTTCCTGTAGGTAAAGATCAAATTCAACACGTTGAAATAGCAAGAGATATAGCCTTAAAAGTAAATAATGAATGGGGTGAAATTTTTACCCTACCTCAAGCTAAAGTTAATGATGAAGTTGCAGTAGTACCTGGTACTGATGGAGCCAAAATGAGCAAGTCTTATCAAAATACAATCGATATTTTTAATACACCAAAAGCTATTAAAAAACAAATTTCATCTATTGTCACAGATAGTACAGCTTTAGAAGATCCAAAAGATTGGCAAAATTGTAATGTATTTAAAATCGCAAAATTATTTTTAGACAATACAAAACAAGAGGCTTTAAAAAGTCGCTATGAAAAAGGTGGCGAAGGCTATGGGCATTTTAAAATATATCTAAATGAAATCATTAGTGAGTATTTTGCCTCGGCTAAGGAAGAATATGAAAAATTACTAGCTAATCCTTCTAAAATTGAAGAGATTTTAGAATTTGGAGCAAGCAAAGCAAAAAAACAAGCCCAAGAAACAATGGAAAAAATTTATGCTAAAATAGGACTATAAAAGGAGCTAGAATGTTAGATTTAAAACTTTTGCAAAATAATTTTGATGAAATTGCACAAAAACTAAAAGCTAAAAAAGTGGATGAAAATTTACTTAAAGAGCTGAGTGATTTATTTATAAATTTAAAAAAAGAAAAAGCACTTTTAGAAGAATTTCAAGCTTTTCAAAATAAATTTAGTAAAGAACTTGCAACAGCGCAAGATAAAGAAAGTTTAAAAGCGCAACTAAGTCAAAATAAAGAAAAAATTAATACTCAATCAAAAATCGTTAGCACACTAGAAGAAAAATTAGAACAAATTGCCCTAGCAATACCAAATATCCCTGATGATTGTGTGCCTTTTGGAGAAGATGAGGATGAGAATGTAGAATTAAAAAAAATTCTGACTCCACCAAGCTTTGATTTTGAAATCAAAGAACATCATGATTTGGGAGAAAAGTTAAATTGGCTTGATTTTGCTAGAGGGGTTAAAATCTCACAAAGTCGCTTTTGTGTACTTAAAAATGAGGGAGCTTTGCTAAGTAGAGCTTTAGTAAATTATATGATAGATTTTAATAGAAGTAGAGGTTTTGAATTAGTTAATGTACCATTTTTAGTAAATAGTACAACCATGTATGGCACTGGACAACTTCCTAAATTTAAAGACGATATGTATAAGATAGAAAATGATGATTTATACCTCATCTCAACCTCTGAGATCCCCGTAACTAATCTTTATTCTAATGAAATTTTAACTCAAGAAGAATTACCTTTAAAAATGACTTGTTATAGTGCTTGTTTTAGACAAGAAGCAGGAAGTGCAGGTAGAGATACAAGGGGTATTATAAGACAACATCAATTTGAAAAAGTGGAACTTGTTAGCATATGCAAGCCTGACCAAAGTGAATTGATGTTTGAAGAAATGCTAAATTGTGCTAGTGATTTGCTAAGTTCTTTAGGTCTAGCACATAGACATTTGATGCTTTGTACTGGAGATTTAGGTTTTTCAGCTGCTAAAACAGTAGATTTAGAAGTTTGGCTTCCATCACAAAATAAATACCGTGAAATTAGCTCTGTGTCAAATTGCAAAGATTTTCAAGCAAGACGTGCAAAAATTCGCTTTAAAAATGATAAAGGCAAAAACGAATTGGTTCACACACTTAATGGTTCTTCATTAGCTGTTGGTAGAACGTTGGTAGCTATTATGGAAAATTATCAAGAAAAAGATGGAAATATAAGAATTCCTGATGTGTTAAGAAAATACTTTTAAGAGGGAACATGGCTGAAGAAGTAGCACTAGACAAACAATTTTCAGATCTTGATGAAAATCCAGGAGTGGAAGAGCAAACCATTCCTCCTGGAATAATTCCTCCTGAACTAGAAGAAGAAAGTACTTTCCAAAGAGTAGAAGATGAACCTCAAACGCCACAACATGAGGAAAAGAAAAAATATTTTGATAAAAAATTCATTATTTTAGTTTCAGCACTTGGAAGTCTTGCTTTAATACTACTTATAGTCTTAATTTTACTCATAATTTTCAAAGAAGACAAAAAATCCGTTTTAAATACTCAAGTCTTAGATGACAATGCTAGCACAAGCATCACAAAAGTAAAACAATCAGCATTAGATCTTGTAGTACAAAAAGCTAATTTATTATACGAAAAAGGTGATGTAGAAAGTGCTCTAGAACTTTATAATAACATTAATATTTTTAATCAATCTTTATCTAGCTATAATCTTGGCGTAGCCCAAATGAAACAAAAAGATTATATTAGTGCTATAGAAAATTTCAAACAATCTTTAGAATTAGAAGAACACAAAGTAGCAGCGGCAATTAATTTAGCAGTATGTTATTTTTATCTAGGAGATAAAACAAAATTTGATTATTATATCGACCTTGCAAAGGTATATCTTCCTCAAGACTCAAAATCTTCACTATATGATTATTATCTTGGTTTAATTAATTATTACCAAGGCTATTTTCCAGAAGCATTACAAATGTTTATGAAAGTTAACAGTCAGTCATACAAAGACAAATCTTATTATCTTAGTGGGAAAATTTATTCCGCTTTACAATCCGAAAAATATGCAATTGATTTCTTATCAAAACAAGAAGAATATGATGTTAATCTTCCTCTAGGATTACTATATGCTAGAATTGGAGACTATTCTAAAGCAAAAGAACATCTAGAAAAATCTAGCAAAATTGACGCCCATAAAACAAGGAGTCAAGTTGCTCTATCTTTAGTAGAATTAAAAACAGGGCAATATGATAGCGGAGCTCAGATTTTAAAAGCTTTATATATAAAAGACAAAGATATAGGAGCAAAATACTATAATATCAAAACGAGACTAAAAAGGAATTTTTCAAATATTGATATAGCTCAGCAAAATTTTGCTAAAAGGCTAATTACAGGAAAACAGCAAATTTATGACTTGTTATTTTATTTTGCACCTTATCGTGTTTTTGACATAAAACAAAGCATGGAGCTTATCACAAAAGCTGACTTGGGAAATTTTATACAAGGCTATGAGTATGAAAATGAATTACTTGTTAGAAGTAGAGCTTTATCTGGGGTGAATGTTGAATTATCTAATGCCATCAATTTAGCTTTTAATTTTCATTTAAGAGAAGCAAACCAAGAATTTAAAAACTTAAGTGAAATTTACCATGCCCATGATGTAATTCATTATAATCTTGCACTAACCTATGCACAATTACAAGATTATAACAATGCCTATAAACATTTTTCAACCGCTTACCACTTAAATCCAAAAAATTATATAGCTGGAATATTTGCTATTTTTTGTATGGATTTAATAAAAAAAGATTCTACAAAATTAATTAATGAATTTTTAGAAAATTTACAAGCAGATAGCACTATTGATCAAAATAACAATATTTATAAATATTTATTATATCTATCTAGAAATGACTATACCTCTATGATTCCTTACTTAGATAATCTTCCAAATAAAAAATCAACACCTTTGGAATTAATGTTTACTATTATAGCTGCAAATGGAAATAGCTTAGATAGCCTTAGAAATCAAAAAATCAAGGAACTAAAGGATTTACTTAGTGAGGATATTATCAGCAACATTTTATATTTTAATTCTAAAAATATGGAGCTTGATATTAAAGAATATGCCAAACAAGCTCAAATATATTTCTTAAATGCAAAATTGGATTTTAATTCTTTATTTGGTGGATCTGGTATAGTTAAAGATAGTTACGTAACACTTATGCAAATCACAGGCCTACTTAATCATGTTAGAAATGATATCAAAAAAAGACTTGCCACGAGTAGTAAAAACTCCATTGGTTTGATTTTTGCACTAGCTTATATCGATATTTTTGCAAAAGAATACCAAGAAGCATACACACTTTATAATATTTTAATTGATGATTATAAAATTAAAGATGCTCAAACTTTATTTTTAGCTGCAGTTGCTGCAATAGGCTCAAATAATCCAAATTCAGCTATTGCTTTACTAGAACTTGCAAGATTAGAAAACGAGGAAACTTTGGAAGCAAGGCTTGCTTTGGGACTTTTATACCATGAAGTACAAAATATAGAACCGGCTATATTTCAATACGAAAAAGTAGGGAACGATTTTAAAAGTAAATTTTTCACATTTGATATTAAAAATTAATATTTTCTTAATCATAAGAAAATATTAATTAATATAAAAATATTTCTGATTATTAAAAATATATGAATTCAATTAATAAAGAAGTGGCTCCGGATGTAGGATTCGAACCTACGACCAATCGGTTAACAGCCGACTACTCTACCGCTGAGCTAATCCGGAACATCAATAAATAAGAAATGGTATTATATAAGAAAAAAACATTCTTGTCAAGAGTTTTTTTGCAAAAAATTATATTTTTTTGTAAAAATTTACTCCTGCTAAATTTTTTACAATAACTTTTTGCTCTTTGATTAATTTTTCTAATATATCTTTACTGTATTGACTAAATTTATTTTCTATATCAAATTCACTTTGCGCTCTAAGCTGCAACATCTTCAAAAGCTCATGAGAATTAAAATCAATCTTTTCACCTTTATAGCAATGTTTAGCAAGCACAACAGGCACATTAGTAATATGCATACTTAATTCTTCCAGCTTTTCCAAAGATATCCCTTTAACAGGATAAGCAGGCGGTCTATCTATAGTGCTAAAATCTACTCTTGATGGTTTTATTTTACCAAATGCTTCATTTAAAGCTAATATTTCTTCTTTATTATCATTTAAACCTTGTACAATCAACACTTCCATGATAAGTTCACCCAAAAATTTCTCTCTAAAGGCGATCATTTTTTCTATCATTGTTTCAAGTTTAATTTGCTTTAAAGCCCTATCTATTCTATAAAATGTTTTTTCTATAGCACTATCAAGACTAAATTTAACTACATCAATATCCATTAAAGCATCAAATGCATTTATATTTAATACACCACTACCATTACTTAAAATTAAGAGTTTTTTATCTTTCTTTATTTTATTTAACTCACAAACTAATTCTTTTAAATAAGGATATAAACTAGGCTCACCATTTGCAGTTAGTGTAAGAAAATCAAATTTCACATTACTAGCTAAAGCTTGTTTTACTTGTTCTAAAATATCTTGAATTTTTGGATATATCAAAGATTTCTCTATAGGTTTTGCAGCTTGCAATTCACAGTATACACAATCAAAATTACATTGTTTTTGATTTGGACTTAAATCAATCCCTAAAGAAAGTCCAAATCTTCTTGAGCTTATAGGACCAAAGGTGATTTTATTCACTTTTTAGATTTCTCTTGAACTAGCTTGATAAAATATTTAGCATTTTCAACAGGAATATCAGGTAAAATTCCATGTCCGAGATTAAAAATATGTGCACCATCTTGCATAATATTTAAAATTTTATCTACGCCTTGTTTAATTGCTTTTTTATCATATAATCTACAAGGCTCCATATTACCCTGCAAAGTATATTTAGTGCCTAGCTTTTCCTTAGCTAATTCTAAAGGGGTGCTCCAATCTACACCAAAGACATCAAAATTTCCACTTATATCATCTAAGAACCCACTTATCCCCTTAGGAAATAAAATCACAGGGATATGCGGATATTTTTCCTTTATAAAATCAGCAATTTCAAGCATATATTTAAAAGAAAACTCAAAAAACATTTCTTTTTCTAAAGCGCTTGCCCAACTATCAAATATCTGTATAGCATTAGCACCTGCTCTAATTTGCTCTTGAATATAATACTTTAAAGCCAAAGTAAGTTTAGATAAAATTTGATGTAAAAATTCAGGATTTTGATAAACTAATTTTTTACATTTTGCATAATTTTTACTACCACTACCCTCTATCATATAGGTAGCAATAGTCCAAGGACTTCCACAAAAACCAATCAAAGCTTTATCTAGTGCAAGTTTTTCTCTAGTAAGCGCTAGTGCATCATAAACATAAGAAAGTTTTTTAACACTTTTTTCAACATCTAATCTTTCCAAATCTTCCTTAGTTTTAACGGGATTTGAAAATACTGGCCCTTCGCCTTTTTCAAATTTTAAATCCATGCCCATTTCTAAAGGTACTACTAAAATATCTGAAAAAATAATAGCTGCATCAACACCCAAAATATCTACTGGTTGTAAAGTAACTTCACTTGCTTTTTTATAATCCTTACAAAGTGATAAAAAGTCTCCAGCACTTGCTCTAACTTCCATGTACTCAGGCAGATATCTTCCTGCTTGACGCATCATCCAAACTGGAGTATAAGGGGTTGATTTTTTAAAACACGCATCAATAAAAATCATTTTTATTCCTTATTTTAATGATCACTTTTGTGTAAAAAATAAAGTCCTATACAAAGAGCCAAAATAGAACCTGCAAGATAAGTCATATCTAAAACTGTATTTAGTTGCATTTGTAGAATTCTTTGGAAAAAATTTACAACTAAGACCATAATAATTACTTTTGCAAGTTTATCTTTTAGTTGATCTAAACTGTGTACTTCTAAAACTTTTGATTGCTTAGTTTGTTTAAATTCTTCTATTTCGCTAATAAAAAGTTCATAAATTCCAAAAGAGAAAATAAATAAAACCAAAGCCATTAAATATAAATCTACAGCTCCTATAATCAAACCAACAATATCTTCATGCAAATCCACTGTAGAATTAGGCAACATAAAATACTCAAATACATATTTTAAAACCTTAATCACATCATAACTTGCAATAAAAAATAAAACAAAAGCTCCTATTAAACCAAAAATTACAGGTAAAATAGTAACCAAACGACTTTTAACTAATAAATTTTCAAAAAATCTTTCTAACATTTTTCTCCTTTTTAAACTAACTCTAGCCATTTTTGTGCAATACGCACTGCATTTGTAGCAGCTCCTACACGAATTTGATCAGCCACGCACCATAAATGTAAAATGTTTTTATGATTAATATCACGTCTAATTCTTCCTACATAAGTTTCATTAGTATCGCTTGTAAAAAGTGGCATAGGATATTTTTTATTTTCTATATCATCAATCACAACAACACTTGGTGCTTTAGAAAGTATCTCTCTAACTTTAACAACATCAACATCTTTTTCAAAATGCATAGTAATAGCCTCACTATGACTTCTAAGCACAGGAACTCTTACGCAAGTTGCTGAAATTTCAAGTTTTTTATGCAATATTTTTTGCGTTTCATTTACCATTTTTAATTCTTCTTTAGTGTAGCCATTTTCACTAAAAACATCTATTTGAGGAATTAAATTTAAAGCTAAGGTATATGGAAAAGTTTTTGCTTCAAATTCATCTAATTTAAAAGCAAAAAAACTTTGCATTCCTTGAACTAATTCTTCCATACCTTCTTTACCCGCACCACTTGCTGCTTGATAAGTACTTACATCTACTCTTTTTAGATTAAATACATCATCAAGTGGTTTTAAAACATGCACCATTTGTATAGTGGAGCAATTTGGATTAGCAATAATTCCTGTTTTTTCCCAATCTTTAATATCTTCACTATTACATTCAGGAACCACCAAAGGAACATTCTCATCCATTCTAAAATGGCTAGTATTATCAATCACCACAGCACCACATTCTACTGCATATTTTGCATACTCAGCGCTTATATTTCCTCCAGCACTAAAAAAAGCAATATCCACAGGATTTTCTTTAAAAACACTTGGAGTTAATTCTTTTACTTTATAACTTTTTCCTCTAAATTCTACTTCACTACCTGCACTTTTTGCACTTGCTAATGGTAAAATACTTTCAACTGGAAAATCAAGCTCATCTAAAACATTTAAAAGTTCTTCGCCAACCGCTCCTGTTGCACCTACAATAGCTATTTTTTTCATTGTCCGTCCTTTTTAAGTAATATTGTATTTTTTCATTTTTTCGCTAAAAATTTTCTCGCTCATCCCTATAAGCTTAGCTGCCTCTGTAATATCTTGTGAATTTTTTAAAGCTTCTAAAATTAATTCTTTTTCAAGATTTTTAATATCTTTACTTTTTCTACTTTCTAAAAATAAATCTTGGGCGCTAATCTCATCATTTTCACTTAAAATACACGCTCTTTGTATAATAGAAATCAACTCTCTAATATTACCTGGAAAATCATAAGCTAGCAAAGCATCTTGTGCTTCTTGACTTAAAGTTTTTTCATTAAAATCATATTCTTTACATGTATCAAGTAATACCTTTTGTGCAATTTGCAAAATTTCTTCTTGACGCTCTCTTAGTGGTGGTATATTAATAGGAATAGTATTAAGTCTATAATATAAATCTTGTCTGAATTCATTATCTGCAATCTTTTTTTCTATATGAGCATTAGTTGCACTAATAATTCTTACATCAATCTTTATACTTTTAGTACTTCCTAATCTTGTAATTTCTTTTTCCTGCAAAGCTCTTAATAATTTTGCTTGAATTTCATAAGGCATTTCACCTATTTCATCTAAAAACAAAGTACCTTCATTAGCAAGCTCAAACAAACCTATTTTAGTAGTATTAGCATCAGTAAATGCACCTTTTTCAAAACCAAATAGCTCACTTTCTATTAAATTTGATGGAATCGCTGCCATATTAATTGCCACAAAGGGCTTTTGTGCTCTTTTTGAATTTTTATGCACAAAATTTGCAAAAACTTCTTTACCTACTCCACTTTCTCCAAAAAAAAGCACACTTGCATCTGTCTTAGCAGCTTTAGTGGCCAATTTTAAACAATCTTCCAAAGCCTTAGAAGTGCCATAAAAATCTTGATTTTCTTCTTTTTTAATAGTCTTTTTATTTGTTTTTTTAGAAGTCTTTTCTTGGATTATTTTTGCACGTTTTATCGCAGTTACTAAAGTATTAATATCAAATGGTTTTACTAGAAAATCTTTTACTCCAAGTCTTACTGCTTCTATGGCACGATTTAGTGTTGCATTACCTGTGATAATAATAAAATCATATTTATTCTCACAAGCTTGTACAAATTCAATACCATCCATACCCGGCATATTAATATCTGTAATAATCAAATCAACATCATCATTTAGTTTTTTTAAAGCTTCAGTTGCTGATTTATAAGATTTTATAGCAAATTCTTCATACTCACTCAAAGCAATTTCAAGTGATTTTCTCATATTTATATCATCTTCAACTATAACTAAATTCATTTCAAACCTTAAGCTAAAATACCTTTTTTGGGACCACTTTTACCATGGCATTCTTTATATTTTTTACCACTACCGCAAGGACAAGGTGAATTTCTAGGTACTTTAGTAATTTGTGCTTCACCGTTTTCATCAACACCACTTTCTGTGGTATTAGCTAAAAACTGCTCATTTTGCTCATGGCTTTTTTCTTCAAAATTTTGTGCTTCTTTTTGAGTAAAAACTACATTAAATAACAATTTTAAACTATCAAATTTAACACGCTCAACAAGCTCCATGAAAAGATTATAACTTTCTTTTTTATATTCTACTAAAGGATCTTTTTGATTATAACTTCTTAAACCTATACCAGTTTTTAAAATATCCATTTGGTATAAATGCTCTCTCCATAGATTATCCAAAATTTGAAGATATAAGATTCTTTCAATTCTTCTAGCTTCCTTATCTTCAATAATACTCATTTTATCTTTGTAAGCTTTTTCTAAAATTTCACTTAATTTATTTTCTGCTTCAATTACACCTAAATCTTTAAAATCAGCTTCGCTAAGCTCAAGATTACACTCATAACTTACTTTTTGCTTTAAGCTTTCAAAATGCTTAACATCATCTTCAAGTTCTGCATTTAAATAAATTTGGCTTACTAAGTGATTACTATACTCAACAATATTTTTTAAAATTTTATCTTGCAAGTCAAATTCTTCATCTAATAATTCATTTCTATAATTATAAATAGTCTTTCTTTGCTCATTCGCCACATCATCATATTCAAGCAAGTGTTTTCTGCTTTCAAAATGCAAGCTTTCAACTTTTTTTTGCGCATTCTCAACAGCTCTTGTAACAATACGACTTTCTATATGCTCACCCTCTTCTATACCTAATCTTTCCATGATATTTTTAATGCGATCACCACCAAAAATTCTTAAAAGATTATCCTCTAAACTTAAGTAAAATCTACTTACACCAGGATCACCTTGACGTCCTGCACGACCACGAAGTTGATTATCTATTCTTCTACTTTCATGGCGTTCAGTTCCTATAATATAAAGCCCTCCTAAAGCTCTTATTTCATCATCTATTTTTATATCAACCCCACGACCTGCCATATTAGTAGCTATAGTCACTGCACCTTTTTTACCCGCATCTTGAATAATCAAAGCTTCTTGCTCATGATTTTTAGCATTAAGCACATGATGAGGAATGCGTTCTTTTACAAGCATATTATGAAATACTTCACTTCTTTCAATACTTGCAGTTCCTACTAAAACCGGCTGACCTTTTGCATTTGCTTTTTTTATCTCTTCAATAACTGCTTTAAATTTTTCTTCTTGAGTTTTATAAATTAAATCATCTTTATCTATTCTTGCAACCGGTATATTTGTAGGTATAGAAACTACATCTAAATTATATATTTGAGAAAATTCCGTTGCCTCAGTTTGTGCAGTACCTGTCATACCTGCTAATTTTTTATACATTCTGAAATAATTTTGGAAAGTAATATCTGCTAAAGTTTGACTTTCTTCTTGAATTTTTACTCCTTCTTTAGCCTCTAATGCTTGGTGCAAACCATCGCTAAAACGTCTTCCTTCACTTAACCTTCCTGTAAATTCATCAACAATTACAACTTCTTTATCTCTTAATACATAATGCACGTCTTTTTCAAATAAATTATGTGCTTTTAAAGCCTGATCAAGCTGATGGGCTAATATTGCATTATCTAAGCTATATAAATTTTCTACTCCGAATAACTTTTCTGCCTTAGAAATTCCAGCCTCTGTAATCATAATAGTCCTATTTTTCTCATCAACAATAAAATCACCACTTGGTAATTCTTGAGGAGTAGCAGCTGCTTGACCTTTTTGCATCTGTTTTGCTACTTCATTTGCTTTAATATAACCATCTAAAGTTCTATTTGTAGGCCCACTTATAATAAGCGGAGTTCTTGCTTCATCTATTAAAATACTATCTACTTCATCAACTATAACAAAATTATGTTCTCTTTGCACTTTTTCAAGTTTTGAAAATTTCATATTATCGCGCAAATAATCAAAGCCAAATTCATTATTTGTACCATAAGTTATATCACACTCATAAGCTTTTTTATGCGCCTCATCGCTATTTTGCTCTGAAAGTATCACCCCCACACTAAAACCTAAAAAATTATAAATAGCACTCATTTGCTCTGCATCTCTTTTGGCTAGATAATCATTTACAGTAACTACATGTACACCCTTGCCACTCATAGCATTTAATACAACAGGTAAAGTTGCAACCAAGGTTTTACCTTCCCCGGTTTTCATTTCAGCGATTTTTCCCTCATGCAAAACCATACCACCGATTAATTGCACATCAAAATGACGCATATTAAGCGTTCTTTTTCCTACCTCTCTAACTATTGCAAAAACATCATTTAATATTTGATCTAAAGTTTTTTCTTCTTTTTGAATTTGTGTTTTGAAATCTATAAAATTTTGTTTTAATTCATCATCACTTAAATTTTGGTATTTTGACTCTAAAGCATTAATTTGTGCAACTCTCTTTAAATATTTTTTTACTTCTCGATCGTTTTTTGTGCCAAATATTGCTTTAAATACGCTAGAAAACATTTTTTTACCTTTAATTACAAAAATATATGCTAGATTATACCTTGATTTTAATTAGAACTATATAAAAGTTTTATTTGCATAAATTTTATATAATTTGTTAAATTTTAAAGGATAATTATGAAATATTTTATATTTTTAATGATATTTGCTTATAATATTTTTGCTTTTGATATAAATTTTAAAAATTTTAGCAGTGATTTTGAGCAAAAAGTGCAAAGTAATAATTCTTCGCTAAATTATAAAGGAAATTTTATCATTACTCAAAATAAAGCCTTTTGGAATTACACCAAACCAAATAAAAAGCAAATTTATATCAATCATAAAGAAGTTATTATCATAGAACCTGAATTAGAACAAGCCGTTTATACACAATTGCAAAATTTACCAAATCTTCAAGCAATTTTTAAAAATGCAAAATTAATATCTCACGAAAGCTATGAGGCAAAATACGAAAATATCACATATAATATCAAACTAGAAAACGGTAGCCTTAACAGTATTTCTTATAAAGATGAATTAGGAAATTTGGTCAGTATTTATTTTTACAACCAAAAATTTGATCAAAATATTAACGAAAATATTTTTATACCAAAAATCCCAAGTCATTTTGATATAATCCAATAATCAAAATGGTATCTCCTTAAACAAATCTTGTTCTTTACTTGGTGCTAACATTTGCATTTGTGTATTTTCCATAGTTTTTAAAATCATATCCATGGCTTCTTTACTTGTATTAACATCTTGATTGAAACTTATATTGCCATCTTTAACACTACTTATTTGAGTAGCATTCATATCTTTTGATTGAGTATTATTTTGATCTGAAGTTTTAGTAACTTTAAGAATATTTTGAATTTCTTCTTGCTTAGTGGTTTCTTTTAAATCTTCTTCCTTTTTTTCTAAATCTTTTACAAAACGCTTCAACTCTTCTATATCAAATTGACTCACTGAATTAATTTTTAGAATGTAAATATTTTTTATTTGGGTTTTATATTTTTTATTGCTAAATTTAAGCAAAGTTTCTTTGAAATTGTTTTTTCCCACTTCTGTGAATAAATCTTCATAAAAATAACTAGATACAATAGTATTTAAAGCATCTATGATTTTCTTTTGTTCTAAATTTTCTCCTTCAAAATCTAAAGTCATTTCAATCTTTTTTAAAGTATTATTTCCAACCTTTGAATACAAATCTGTTCTAAAATCTTCTATGCTTAAAGAATTAGCATAAATACCGCAAAAAGAAAAAAATAAAATTACTACCCATCTCATAATCACTCCCTATCTTCTTCTAAATTTATAAACTTTTCTTGCAGATAAAATCGCTTTACCTCTTTATCAAATTTTAAAATTTTTAAAAAATAATCCTCAAAAGGCATTTTATAATTATATACGATTTTTAAATTACTTGGATTAATGGCTCTTGATAAACATACATACAACTGTCCTTTTTCAAAAATTCCATCAATATCACATATTAATTTATCTATACTCATACCTTGAGATTTATGGATTGTTATAGCATAAGCTAGTTTTATAGGAAATTGAACAAATTTAGCTTTTATCTTAACTTCTAGTTTTTCATCTTTGTCTAACTCATACTCTTCTAAGGTATATTCATATGGTTTTAACCTCAATCTTTCACCGTTATTTTTTTCTATTAGAATATATTCTTGCTCTTTATCTTTTATAAAATCTAAAACAACACCCTGCTCCCCATTATAATAATTTTCTTCTTTATTATTCACACAAAAAATAATTTTAGCGCCTATTTTTAATTTTAATTCATCCAAAGAATTGAGCCCATTAATCCACTGCTCGTAAGTTTTATCATCTAATGTAGAATCTAGTTTTTCAGCTTTTGCCTTAAATACACTTTCTTTGCCTTGTAAAAGATTTAATTTTTCAGTATTAATATAATTAGTTTTTTTATTTGTAGCACACAATAAAGTATACTCATCCATATATTCAAGTAAATTTTTTGAACTAATTAACATTTTTTTAAAGAAATTTAGCATTTCTTTATTTACTTCACCCATTCTAAGAAAAAACAAATATTCATAAAATTGCTTATCTAAAGTTCTTTTTGTAACGCTAAGTTTTAGATTAATAAATTTAAGATCATTCCAAGCTTGCGAAGAAAAAGCATATAAAGTATTTTGAAATAAAGTGCTTTGAATTTGATTTTCTCTATAATTAATCACAGGTGGAAGTTGAAAAAAATCTCCAACTAATAAAATTTTACCATTAAAACCACTTCTTGATAATCTATAATAAATCATTTCCATCAATGAAGCACTCACCATAGAGATTTCATCAATAACCAACAAATCACATTGTTTTAAAATTCTCTTTAATTTTTCTAGTTTATCTTTTTGCTTTCTATCTTCATAATATAACTCATCATAATTTTGACATCTTTTAAAAGCAAAAAAACTATGTAAAGTAACCCCGCCTATATTAAAAGCGCTAAGTGCAGTAGAACCCAACACAACGACGATTTTCCCTTGAACTCTATAAGATCTTACAAGCTCCATAGTTAAAAAAGACTTACCAACACCTGCACCACCACTTAAAAATACATTATTATTTTTTAAAAAAAATCTTAAATTATCTACAACTAAATTCAAGCTACTCTTTCACGCAGGATATTATCAACATCATAGGCCTATGCCATTCTTTTTTAAATTCGTTTTTAAATTCAGGAAAAAGATTGATAATTTTATCAGAAGGTTTTGGTTCAATAATATTAGTTATTTTAAAATTATTTTGCAATAAAGTAGATATATAACTTGTTAAAGTACGGTGGTATTTAACTACATCCTCGCCTAAAAAATTATATTTATTTTTATTTTCGTAAAAATAATTTTTAATAGGAAAACATTGAATATCCCCATAATTATCATATATAAAATCTTGAGAAATATTTGCGGTAAAAACAGGATGCTCAACACTAAAAACCAAACTACCATTTTCATTAAGAAGATTTGAGATGTTAAAAATTAATTTTTCATAATCTTTTATATAGTGAAAAACTAAAGAACTAATAACTATATCAAATTTTATATTTTGTAAATTAATGATTTTATCTATTTCTTCACAAGAATTTCTATAAAAGGATATTTTATTTTTATATTTTTTTGTTTTAATCTTTGCTTTTTCTAACATTCTTAAAGATAAATCAACAGCAATAACTTTTTTAGCGCCATTTTCTAAAGCATAAACACTATGCCACCCATATCCACAACCTAAGTCTAATACAATTTTATCTTTTAAACTTGGCAAACACGCTTTAAAATCCTCCCATTCGCCAGCACCATCCAATCCTGCTTTAGATCTTAACATTAAAGCATATTTATCAAAAAAAATATTATCATCATACTTATTATCTAACATCATGCACCCTTATGATAGTATTATTATATCAAAAACCTTTTTTTATTTACCAAAAAACACCCTACCAACCTACTCCACTTATACTAGATCAAACCTTTAATAAATAATTTCAAGTACTATTAATAATAAAAACAAAAAAGCATAAGATATATAAAACACTAATTTTTAACCATTAACAATTACCTTATTACAAACATTAAACTATCCAACCTAACTAAAAAACTACAATATACTTCTTAACTAGCAACCACCATATTAACACCTTTATTATGCCAATAAATTAAACTAATTTATTCAATCTTTATATCAACCTAAAACTAAAAAACCGCACAACACTCTAAATACCCTTTCAATCTGCAATATGCTAAAACAACCAAACCATCTAATTCTTAGTAAGCATTCTATCCAATCTTAAAGCTACAGATTAATTAAAAATTTCACAATAAAACGTACTCTACCGTTCAACCCAATAGCTAAAAAAAGAAAAACTAAAATTCCGATAAATATATAAAAATATAATTCAGCAAATCAATAAAAGAATCAAATAAAAACTAAAACCTATCATCCGCAATTGATTCAAACATTAAATTAAAGTATTACTACTAAATAAAATTTCTAAATAACTTTTCTGATTTTCTACCACTTAACAAACACTAAAATCTTCTTTTTATTTTGTAAACTAAAAAACACTACCCTATATTAACAACTAAATCCTCTAATTCATAGTAAATATCTTATTTATCAAACTCACCATAAACATTTTAAAGCTAAAACGACTAAATTCCCAAACAACCAACCCATCAAATAAACCATTAAAACAATTCAATAACCAACAACACAAATTCTAAGCCATAAAAAATAACTAAAACAACCAAGCTAACCAAACAACTAAAAAAATAAAAAACCTAATTTATCAGATTAATAAAAAAGCAAAAACATAAGCAATAAAAACCAAAACCC
>NZ_JANQDB010000011.1:0-51068 GCF_024723675.1 Campylobacter sp. 1569 | reverse complement strand
CAAAAAATGAAATTATGCCAAAAGAATATTCTTTTGTCAAGATATAATACAAAATTTTGAGCATATTTTTAATATGCTCAAAATTTAGGCTAAATCTAAAGAGACTTTTCCGTTTTTAATTTCCGCAACCTTAACTTTAATTTCATTACCTACTTCTAACTTTTCTTTAATCTTAGAATTATGCAATAAACCATCCACGCCATCTTTAAGTTCTACAAAAACTCCAAATTCTACAACTTTTTGAACTTTTCCTATAAATTCTTCTCCGATATCAAATTTAGGCATTTCTTTTCTATCGCGTTTTTTATTAGAGCCTTTGGAATGGAGCAAATTTAATATATATTCTTTGCTTTGAGAAATCAAATCATGATTAACTCCTGCTATTTTAACTTCACCTTTATCTCTATCTAAGTCAATATTAACTTCAAATTTTTCGATGATTTCTTTTATAGTTTTACCACCTTGACCTATGATATCAGGGATTTTGTTCGGATCTACATTAAAGATCTCAATCTTTGGCAAAATAGCTTCATTAACAATGATGTTTCTATCAGCTTCTTCCATTAGTTTTAAAATATGTTCTCTAGCTTCTTTTGCTTGATATAAAGCTTCTTTTAAAACCTGTTGCTCTATACCACCAAGTTTTATATCCATCTGCAAAGCGGTGATTCCTTCATAACTTCCTGCCACTTTAAAATCCATATCTCCATCGTGATCCTCAAGCCCCATAATATCTGTTAAAATAGCATATTTTTCATCTTCAAAAACAAGCCCCATCGCCACACCTGCTACTAGTTTTTCACTTTTTATTCCTGCAGCTCTTAAAGCCAAAGCACCACCACAAACAGTAGCCATAGAACTAGAACCATTGCTTTCTAAAATTTCAGATACCAAACGAATGGTATGAGCATAATCTATATCTACGCTAGGATGTAAAGCTCGTTTTGCTAAATTTCCATGCCCTAGTTCTCTTCTACCAGGAGCTTTTATAGGGCTAGCTTCACCTACAGAAAAACCTGGAAAATTATAATTAACCATAAATTTTTCACAAATTGGATTTTTTTCTGTTAGCAAATCTGACATTTGAGCATCATTATCATTTCCTAAAGTTGCAACAACTAAAGCTTGGGTTTGTCCTCTAGTAAAAAGACAAGATCCATGAGCGTTTGGTAAAATATTTGTTTCTATGTCTATTTTCCTAACATCTTTCAAACCTCTACCATCTGCTCTTTTATTTTCATTAATAATTTGATTTCTAATAAGTTCTCTTTTACATACATGCAAAGCTTTTTCAATATCTTCAAATTTCCATTCATTTTCGATGGCTATTGCTTCGCTTTCAATTTCTTTTGCAATTTGCAAAATTTCACTCGCTCTTTCACTTTTTGCCATTTGATTAATAGCAATTTTAAGTTTTGTTATATAAGTATTTTTTATATAATCAATAATTTGAGCATTATCTAGCTCTATTTTAAACTCAAGTTTGGAATTTTTTCTATAAGCAGCAAATGTTTTTTCATATTCATTGGAGCCACGTAAAATTGCATTACCTGCAAAATCTAAAGCTTTTAAAGTATCATCTTCACTTAACTCATTCATACAATGTTTATTGTTTTGATTATTTGCCAAAGCTCTCATTTCTATCATTAAAAGCTCATCTTTCACACCTGCTACATAAAGATCTAGGGTGCTATTTTTTAGCTCACTGTTGCTTGGATTTAAAACAAATTCATTATTTATACGGCCTATTCTTACACCACAAACTGGCGCTTTAATAGGAATATCACTTAAATATAAAGCAACACTTGCAGCATTTAAGCTCATTACTTGTAAATCTACCTCAGGATCAGCAGAAAGAACCATAACTACAATTTGGGTTGGATAAGCATAGCCTTTTGGAAAAAGAGGTCTTAAGCTTCTATCTATAATCCTTGCACTTAAAGTTTCATTATCACCTGGTTTAGTTTCTCTTTTTACATAGCCACCTGGAATTTTACCTGCTGCATAAGCTTTTTCTATATATTGCACCGTAAGAGGTAAAAAATCCTCTTCTACCATTTTTTCTTCTCTTGCTACAGTTGCTAAAACTACTGCATTTTTTTCTTGCATTAAAACTGCACCTGCGGCTTGTTTTGCTACCTTATCGGTATCAAATATTTCAATATGATTATTGATATTTATTTCATGTCGCATGATTTTTCCTTTAAATTTTTATCATAGACAAAACCAAATAAGCTTTTTAAATTTTAAAAATTAAAACTTAAAAAGCCTGTTTTTATTTTGCCTATAAATTTATATCTAAACAACAAATTGTTTAGATATAAATTTACTTTTTTAAAGGAAGATAATATTTACTTTCTTCTAAAATATCTAAAATTTCATGGGCTTGCAAAATCGTTTTATTTTTAAAATAGAACTCAATATTCACAAAATGATCAATTTTTTGCGCGCAATAAACCTCATCTACAAAAACACTAATATAATCATACACATCGCTTGGCATTAAAGCAGTGGCATAAATAATGCTATTTACTTCTTCTTTTAGCAAACTTTTAATACATGAAGAAGCAGTAATCCCACTTTCACAGCCCTCATGCAGCATTAAAATATTTTTTCCTTTTAAACCTTTTAAAAGATTTCCTTTTCTATAACGATATACATTTTTTAAAATTTTTTCTTCATAAGTCCTGTTTGCCTCACCATAAATATAATCTAAGCTTATATCAAAAGCTTTAACTAAAGCCTTATTGTAAACAAGCTCTTTTGTCTCGCTAATCATAGCTATTTGACACTCATCATTATTAGGAGCTTTAATTTGCTCTGTGAATAAAAAATCATATGGAATTTCTAATTTTTGTGCCAGCGCATCAACAAAAACTATAGATTTTAAAGAAGGTGTAATGATAATATAATCTTTTAGTTTATTCAACGGCAATATATCATATAATCTCTCAAGTGCATCTTTTTCATCTTCAAAAAACATTATATAGACCTTTCATTCTCTTCCAAAGAAAAATCATAAGAAACTCCGCCCAATGGATAAAAATTAAACATAAAATATACACCGCTTTGATCTTTGGCGCTAATCCCTCCGCTAGTAAGCTTAGGTGAAATATCTTTACGATACATCAAAGAATAATTCCAACATTTTCTTTGATAAGTATAACCCACCTCCCATTTATCAGGATTTTTATCTAAATCAAACCATAATCCACCAAAAATTTGATAATTAGTGTTTATATCATATTGGGCTTTAGTTCCCAAAAAGTTATATTTTTCCTTTTCATAAATTCTATAAGCATGATTTAGGCTAAATTTCCATTTATCATAATCAAATAATACTTCACTAAAAACTTTATCAAAACGACTATCTACTCCTGAATATTCTGCTTCATTTCTAAAGCTTATATAATCATTGTAAAAATATTCTACAATATTATCAAAACCACCAAAACTACCTTCTTTGGTAAAATATTTTAATTTTAAACTATGGTATAATTTTTTTTTGCCTAAAGTATTATAAAAATACTGAAACATTGAAAAATTAAATTGTTCAGGATTGTTATCAATATTTATAAAATCTTCTGTTATTTCTCCAGACTTGGCTCCAGGTAGAAAATAATTAACTCCTAAATACAAAGTATGATAAAAATTTTCATATGGCTTAGAAAGATCTGTATATAAAGAAAAATTATGAGAATTTTGAAATAAGTGCTCTTGGTTTTTAATATCTGTATTGGAATAATCCACAAAATTAGCATAAACCCTTTCGGTAAAGGTAAAATTTAAAAAATCATCCATAAAACTTGTATGATAAATTAATGGTAAATCAAAATCTAAAGTTTTAGCATAAATACCAGTATGTCTATAATATCTATGAAAAGAAGCATCTAGACTATACTGTATATAATTATCAAAAAAACCATTTAGATATCTATGATATTGAAAAGATGGATATTCTTGCAAAGTATCTTTATTGCTAATTTTAGAAGTATCTATATAATACTTTGCATAAGCACCGTAATAATTATCATCATCTGATAAAAAATAATTTATTTTAGAAGTGACCAAAGAAGCTTCTGTTTTTGCGCTAGAACTCAAATTCATATAATCAACATCATTTAAATAAGTAGCATCAACCCATAAACCTTCTTGAAATTCATCACTCAAAAGACTTTTAAACAGAGCTTCACTTGAATATTTAATTTCTAAACCATAGTGTTCTTTGTTTTTTAAATTTTCTTCTCTTTTATAGCTTGATTTTTCTCCAAAAATACCACCACTAATTTCGCCTTGAGAATAAGGACTATCGATAAATCTTAAAGTTGAATATAGTCCATAACCTCTTTTTGTTCTAATTTGAGGTTCAAATTGTATATCTGCATTATCATCAATAACATAATAGATTGGTTGATTATAATATAATCCCTCGCTTTGTTTTAAAACTACCTGAGGAATTAACAAACCACTTTTTCTTTTGGTATCCACACTAAAACCAAAATACGGCAAATACATCACAGGAGTATTTTTAACATATAATCTTGCATTATAAAGATGCAAAAAATTAGTTTCTTTGTTTAGTTTTCCTTCATCAAAACGAATCTCCCAATCAGGATTTTCAACATTACAACTAGACACAACAGACTTTTTACTTATTATAAATTTATCATCAATTTTAGCTTGATGGCACTGCAACCAAACTTCCAAATCATTATTTGAAAAAAATAAATTTTTAAAAGCTGTTGTATTATCTTTGAGATTAATTTTAGTATAAGTAGAATTAGTTCTTTCTTTCTGTCCTCTTAAGATATTTATATCACCAAATAATTCTAAATCTTTAGTTGTTTCATTAAATTTAGCCTCGCTTGCAGTTATTAAATACAAATCAGAAACTACAACTACATTATTTTTTGCTTCTATAATATCATTTTTTTTTACAACATCTAAAGCATAAATATCTACTTTAGAAGCATATAAACTTCCTATGCAAGCCAAAGAAAGTAATATTTTACGCAAGATCTATCACCACTGTTTTTGCTGCATAATCATGCCAAGTTTTTAAAACAATGTTACTCAAAGCCCAAGCAAAACCTAAACCATATAACATATCACTAACTTGTCTTATACCTGCCCTTAAGGCACTTTGGGTAAAATTTGGCTTATCTAGTAATTCTTGATCAATCACCATAATTTTCAAAAGTATTTTTCCTAAAGTTGCACCATATAAATAAGTAAACAAGCTATGATACACAAACTGCAAAATCAAAATTCCACTAGCAAAACGCATTAAAAGATTATGAATTTCATCATAAGTTTGCATAGAGTCAATCTTATCAAATAAAATAATACTCACAATAGCTAAAATCACAAAACTATCAACAATATAAGCTAAAAATCTTTTTTTAAAACTTGCTAATTTTAGCTCTTCTTTTTCTAATTTATCAAATAATTCTTGATTTGCACTCATTTAAGAACCTGAAAAGCAATATCTTTTCTATATTGTTTTCCTTTAAAATGGACATTTTCACAAAGTAAATAAGCATTTTTTTGAGCTTCTTCAATGCTTTTTCCAGTTCCCACACAAACCAATACGCGACCACCACTAGCATATAATTTATCATCTTCCAAACTTACACCAGCATAAGAAATATGAGAATTTTGCGGGATATTGTCTATCTCAATCAAGGCTTTTGGTGAGTCCTTGTAAGGATAATTTTTACTTGCGCAAACTACGCCCACAGCAAATTCGTTTTTAATTTTTATATGAGCATTGGCAAGATTTTTATTCACACATGCTAAAAATAAATCCAAAGGATTTTCTATCAAAGGCATCAAAACTTCACACTCGGGATCGCCAAATCGCACATTATATTCCAAAACATAAGGTTTATTATTTACAACCATCAAACCTATAAATAACACACCGACAAATTCAGCACCTTCTTCTTTCATGCCTTTAAGAGTCGGTGTTATTATATCTTTTTTTACTTGCTCTAATAAGATTTCACTTGCTAAAGCACTTGGAGCATAAGCCCCCATACCACCTGTATTAGGTCCTTTATCGTTATCTAATAATCTTTTATGGTCTTGCGCAACAGGTAATAATACAAAATCATTTCCATCACAAACCGCAAATACACTTAATTCAAAACCATCGAGATATTCTTCAATTACAACAATTTTTCCAGCTTCGCCAAAACTTTCACCACTAAGCATATTTTTAGTAACTTCCAAAGCTTCTTCGTGACTTTGCGCTATAATTACTCCTTTACCTGCACACAAACCATCTGCTTTCACAACAATAGGAGGTGTTAAACTCATAATAAATTTCTTAGCTTTTTCATAATCTGTTGTATTTAAAAATTTAGCTGTTTTAATTTTATATTTTTTTAAAAAACTCTTCATATAAGATTTTGAAGCTTCAAGCATAGCAGCAGCTTTAGTAGGACCAAAAATAGCAATATTATTTTCTTTAAAAAGATCTACTATACCTTCTGCTAAAAAATTTTCACTCCCAACTATACAAAGATCAATCTCAGATGCCTTTGCATAAGCTGTAATCACCTTAGGATCTTTCATATTAAGATTAGTCCCTATTTTAGCAGTAGCACCATTTCCTGGAGCAAAATAAAATTCTAAATTATCATTTGTTTTTTGAAGAGCCAAAGCGATGGAATACTCTCTTGCACCGCTTCCTAATATTAAAATTTTCATTATTTTCCTTAAAAGTGTTGCAAAAACCCAAATGGCCGGAGTATAAGTGTCTGACCCTCAAAAAGTCAAAGTATACCATTAGGTGATTTTTAAAGGCTGCAGCTTCTCGCTTTTTTCAAAACTCAAACGAAGTCACAGAACACAGTAAATCACACATCACAGCTTATAATTAATGTGTTGGATCCTCTTTAATACCATATCGAACCATTTAGGCAATATAATTATAACTAATAAAACTTAAAAATAGGGCTTAAAAGGATTTTTATAAAATTTTAAATTTAGTTTTAGAATCTTTTTTTAAGAAATATTTCCCTTCTAAAATAACGTCAGCAACAGGTGCCCATATAGTCTTCTCATCTACATAAACTATATCAAATTCAGTATTTTTCATCAAACCTTGGTAATTTACTTTTTTAGGTGCATGTTTAACTACATAATAAGGATTCATTGCAAAAATTTGAATCTTCATGCTAACATATAAATCAGGATTAGAAGTAACTACTAAAAAACTCTTTTCGCATTCCTTTCTTACTTTTTTAACATAAGAAAATAAAAGCTGATCATTTGGGTTTAGTGCATGTTTGTTTAATCTATTTAAGTAAAGTTCAGCAAAAGAAAGAGTACAAAAAGAAATTTCACTTGCTGTTTTAAAATAAGAATTTTTTATACTTGTCGATTTTAAAGATTTTTTCCAAATTTCTATATCTAGTTTTGTAGCACAAATATTCAAGCCTTGCTTAATTTTTTCAAAAAGTTTTTCTCTTGCCATATTAAAACTATTACTAAAAATAGTAAGATTTTTTTCATAAAAAGACTTTTTCATCGCCTCTAATTTTTCTACACTTTTTGTAAAATAATCCGCTTCATTTTTAATTTCTATTAATTTTTGTTTTTTACTTTGTATTAACTCTTCAAATTCTTGGCGTTTTTTACCATTTTCAGATTCCAATCTTGCTTGTTTTGATTTTATATCTGTAATTAAAGTACTCATTTGACGATCAAGTGCTAATTTCCTATTTTTCCTATTATCAATTGAAGCCAAAAGAGCTTGATAATGACATTGATGAGATAAAAATACCTCATCATACAAACGTTCCATATTAATATGTTTTTGCTTATCTTTCATATCTTTATATGCCATTTCAAGGTGTACTATGATATTTTTCATTGCAGAAAAATCAGCTTGATTGATGGTATTATCTGAGAACAACAAAGTATCTAAAGCCTTATATAAGAAACGTTTCATAGCAAAAAAATCTATAATATATGGCACTTCATCTGTATTAATATCTTTTACTGCATTAATTGACAAGGTTTCATTATAAAAATACCTTTGAATAGCTTGTGGAATGGTTAAATTTAATGTGATTTTATCAAGATTATCATAATCAGTTTCTCTATAAAGTTCTTGAACATAAGCATCACGTCTTGTTAATCTTAAATCTTCTAATTCATCATCACTATCTGTTTTCCAAAAATCTCTTTCTTTAATAAAATCATTATCTGTAAATTCTTGGAATTTAGAAGGTCTTAAATCAGTAATATGCTTTCCATCGGATCTAAATTCAACAAACATACCAACCGTTGGCATACTTCTTTTATCATGCCATGCATGTTTATTAAATTCAAAAAATGTTTTTGCTAGATTAATTACTGTTCCTCTCCCAGTAGCATCCACGTAAACCATTATTTTTCCGTGCATATCCAAATCCTTGATCTAAAGAAAAATTAAATTCTTATTTTAACTTTGTTTTTATAAATTTACAATAATATTTTAGAATTTCTTCAAAACAAATATTTTAGGTATTTTATTTATGTTTTTATATCAATATTTTAAAAACCCAAAACAAACAGGAGCGTTTTGTGCAAGCTCTAAAAAATTAAGCAAACTCATAACTTCCCATGTTAAACATGCAAAAAATATCGTTGAAATAGGACCTGGCACAGGAAGTTTTACAAAATATATTCTCAAGCAAAAAAATCATAATGCAAGTTTTTTTGCCGTTGAAATCAACCCTCACATGGCAAAAAAATTAAAGCAAAATATAAAAAATATAGATATAGAAATCAGCTCAGCAGAATTCTTGCCTAATATGCTAGAAAAAAGAGCGATCAACAGCGTTGATTTGATCATCTCAGGAATTCCTTGGGCTTTATTAAATTCCAAAGAGCAAGATTTATTATTAAAATCTATCCATGATGCTTTAGAGGAAAACGGTTGTTTTGCAACATTTGCTTATATACTCCCAACACCAAAAGGAAGGGCTTTTAAGAAAAAACTTTTTGCTACTTTTAGCAAGGTAGAAATTTCACCTATCATTTGGCAAAATCTTCCCCCTGCTTTTGTATATTTTTGTACTAAATAATCATTCCCATTCAATCGTTGCTGGCGGCTTACTAGAAATATCATACACCACGCGATTGATTCCTTCTACTTCATTAATAATACGGCGCGAAATATTTTCTAATAATTCATAAGGCAAATGAGAAAAAGTCGCAGTCATACCATCACTTGCATTAACAACACGCACACAAACTGCGTTATCATAAGTCCTATTATCTCCCATTACACCAACACTTTGTACGTTTAAAAGCACACAAAAAGCTTGCCATGTCTTATCATACCAACCACTACTTTTTAATTCTTCAATCAAAATAACATCTGCTTTTCTTAAAAGCTCCAAACTAGGCTCATTTACCTCACCCATTATACGTATAGCAAGACCTGGCCCTGGGAAAGGGTGACGATAAACCACATCTTTACTTAAGCCAAGCTCCATTCCCAAAGCTCTTACCTCATCTTTAAAAATTTCCTTTAAAGGCTCGATGAGTTTTAAATTCATCTTTTCAGGTAAACCACCCACATTGTGATGAGATTTTATAGTTTTACTAGCTCCTACGACCGAACTTTCAATAATATCAGTATATAAAGTCCCTTGCGCTAGATATTTTACATCTTTATGTTTTTTAGCTTCTTCTTCAAAAACTTCTATAAAAGTATTTCCTATGATTTTTCTTTTTTGCTCAGGATCTCTCACCCCTGCCAAACGACTTAAGAAAATTTCTCTAGCATCAATACTAATTAGATCAATACCCAAAGTATGTCTAAACATATACTCAACTTGTTCTTTTTCACCGCTTCTTAAAAGACCATTATCAACAAAAACAACCACTACTTGATCTTTAATTGCACTTGCTAACAATGCAGCCACTACGCTACTATCCACTCCACCACTTACTGCACAAAGTACTTTATCATTTCCTACTTCTTCTTTGATTTTTTGTGCTTGAGTTTTTGCAAAAGATCCCATATTCCATACACTATCACAATTACATGCATACTTAGCAAAATTTTTCAAGATGCTTTTTCCAAATTCACTGTGTTGCACTTCAGGATGAAATTGTAAAGCAAAAAATTTACGCTTCTCATCTCCAAACACACAAAATGGACTATTTTCACTAGTTGCTAAAACCTCAAAACCTTGTGGTAAATTTTCAACCTTATCAGAATGGCTCATCCACACTGTTTGCTTTTTAGGTAAGTTTTTAAACAAATCACTATCATTTTGAATATCTATAGTTGCTTTACCATATTCTTTATGACCTGCTGGAGCGACATTTGCTCCAAAATGATGTGCCATAAGTTGCATACCATAGCATATCCCTAAAATAGGTATATTTAAATCAAAGACACCCTTATCACAAAAATAAGCATCATTTGCATATACACTAGCTGGTCCACCACTTAAAATAATACCCTTAGGCTCTTTAGCCTTAATCTCATCTAAACTCACATTAAAAGGTAAAATTTCTGCATACACACCCTGCTCTCTTAATCTTCTAGCAATGAGTTGTGTGTATTGTGAACCAAAATCCAAAACTAAAATATCTGCTTTTTTCATCTAACTCCTTTATAAATTTAACAATTGAAATTGTACATACCAAACTATAATAGATATTATATAACCAACCAAAATCGTCCATGCATATTTTAAATGAGCATTAAAAGTATAAATTCCTTTCATTTTACCCATTACTCCTACTCCGGCAGCCGAACCAAAACTTATTAATGATCCCCCTATTCCTGCTGTAAGAGTTACTAAAAGCCATTGAGTATCATCCATGCTTGGATTTGCTTTTAATACCGCACTCATAACCGGAACATTATCTACAATAGCAGATAAAAATCCTACGCCTATATTAATACTAGTAGCTCCAAATTTTGCATAAAGATCAGAAGCGTAAGCAAGCCAACCAACAAAATGCAAGGCGCCAACTGCAGATAAAATACCAAAGAAAAACAATAAAGTATCCATCTCTATACGCGTCATATAATGAAAAATATTTAAGTCTTTCTTTTTTTGCTTTCTATTAAAAAAATATACATATAAGCTAAGCAAAGAAAGGCCAAATATCATACCCCACATCGCAGGTAAATCGCAAATACTATGAATAAATACTGCTAAAGCAATAGTTAAAAAACCAAGTACAATAAAAACTTTACCACCTGGTTTAATCTCAATTTTTTCTAGATTATTTTTGTGAAAATTTGGCTCAATATTAGGCACATAACGCGATAATAAATAAGCAGTAAGCAACCAACCAATAAAAGAAGCAGGAAAAAGAGCAAAAAATTCAAAAAATGTAGCTTTTTTTGCCGTCCAAACCATTAAAGTAGTAATATCACCAAAAGGCGACCAAGCTCCACCTGCATTAGCCGCCACTACAATATTTATAGCACCCGGGATTAAAAATTCTTTGTTATGCTTATCTATGGTTAAAAGCACGGTAGATAAAATCAAAGCAGTTGTAAGATTGTCTGCAATTGGGGAGATAAAAAAAGCTAAAATTCCTGTTAGCCAAAATAACTTTCTATAAGTATAACCCTTGCTCACAAGTTTGTATTTTAAAGTTTCAAAAACTGATCTTTCTATCAAAGCCTCTATAAAAGTCATAGCAGCTATTAAGAAAAAGACAATTTGTGCAATTTCTAAAATAAGGTGGTTAACACTTTCTTCAAGTATCTGCGTATCTAAATCATTCATTACCATATATATACCTATGATAACAAAAGACAAAGTTCCTATAAATAAAGCGGGTTTGGTTTTATTAATATGATATTTTTCTTCTGCTGCAATAAAATAATAGCCTAATATAAAAATTATTAAAACGCCTATACCCAAAGTACTAAAAGCTAAATTTAACTCATGTGTTTGACTAGCTAATAAAAAACTAACGCCAAAACAGAGTAAAAAAAGTATTTTACTCATATTTCACTCTCCAAAGATTGGAATTTTTTAATCTCTTTTACACTACCATTATTATCTTTTATTTCATAAAACGGAGCAGCTTTATAGCCACACGCACTTAACAATATTAATAAAAAAAATGTTACAATAATCAAATGAAAGTTGAAAATAAAATTAAAACAAGTCATGATGTTATCAATGCACTTGCCAATTCTGAAAAATATAAACATTATAGACCTTTAAAAGTACTTTTACAATATAAAGAGTTTTTAAATTTGTTAAACCTTAATCACCAACAAATGATTACTAAACTCTTTATAAAAAATAATACTTTGGTTATTTTAGTTAAACACCACATTGCATATATGGAGCTTAATCACGATAATACCAAAAAAATGATTAAAAGTCTCATAAAAAACTATACTTTAGCTAAGCCAATGAGTAATTTTGCAAAAGTAGAAAACATAAAAATACTTAATGATAAAAACTTTACATCTAAAAATAGTATTTTTATTGAACATAAAAATACTCATCTAGAACTTTCTAATGGAGATTTTAGAAACCATTTTAAAAATCCTATTTTATATAATAAATTTGAAGAACTGCGAAAGCTTATAAAAAATGCTTGAAAACGAACTCAAGACTTTACCCAATTTACCTGGCGTGTATCAGTATTTTGATATACAAGGTAAGCTTTTATACGTAGGTAAAGCCAAGAATTTAAAAAACCGCGTTAGAAGTTATTTTAATTTCACTCCAAATCTTTGCCCAAATCCCAACAATAGTTTAAGAATTCAAAAGATGATCAGTCAGACTCATCATTTAGAATTTATTACCACAAAAAGTGAGGCCGATGCTTTAATATTGGAAAATTCTTTTATAAAACAGCTTCATCCAAAATACAATATACTATTAAGAGATGATAAAACCTACCCTTATATTTATATAGACTTAAATGAAGATTTTCCAAGATTTGAAATTACAAGAAAAATCATCAAAAAAAATAAAATAAAATATTTTGGTCCGTTTTTTAAAGGAGCAAAAGAGCTTTTAAATGCTTTGTATTTATCATTTGAACTAAGACAAAAAAAATCTTGCAAAGAGCTTTGTCTTTTTTATCAAATTAAGCGTTGCAAAGGACCATGTGAGCAAAAAATTTCTAAGCAAGAATATGAAAAAATTATCCAAAAGGCTACTCAAGCTCTTTTAAATCCTCTATCTTTAACAAAAAAATTAGAAAATAAAATGCTAGAGTATGCAAAAAACGAAAACTACGAAGAAGCAGCTATTATAAGAGATCAAATCAAAACAATAGAAGATTTAAGCGTAAAAATACAAATAGACCTTGCAAAATTAGAAGATTTTGATGTTTTTGCCATATACCATGAAGCAAATATACTCTCTATGGTGCGTTTTGTCATCAATAATGGTAGGATAATTAGCTCAAACCATAAAGTGCTAACCCTAAATCATCAAGATGAATTTGACTTAAATGCGGTATACAAGCAATACATATTAGAAAATTACACCCAAGATAGCCCAATAAATTCAACCCGAATTTATACACATGAAGAATTTGAAGATATGAATCTTTTGCAAAATTTACTTAGCGAGAGATTTTCTAAAAAATTTCACCTTAAGACTCCAAAACTTGGTGAAAAAAAGGCCTTGTGTGAGCTTGCATTAGAAAATGCAAAAATAAATATACAAAAACACTTAAAAAGTGATGATTATTTATTTTTAAAAGAATTAAAAGAATTTTTTAACCTACAAAATTATCCTAATCATATAGAAATTTTTGATAATTCTCACATGCAAGGTGAAGCAAATGTCGGTGCTTTGGTAGCCTATAAAGATGGAAAATTTGACAAAAGTTCTTATAGGCACTACCATTTATCCTATAAAAATGATTACGATCAAATGCTTCAAACTCTTAGTAAAAGAGCCATGTCGTTTGATAAAAATCCTCCGCCTGATTTATGGTTAATTGATGGAGGAGATACTTTATTAAAGCTAGCAAATAATATCATCAAAAGTTCTGGAGCAAATGTAGATATTTTAACAATTTCTAAAGAAAAAATAGATACAAAAGCTTATAGGGCAAAAGGAAATGCAAAAGATAAAATTTATACTCAAGAAGGCAAAATTCAACTTTCCACCGATGATAAAAAATTACAATTTTTACAAAAATTGCGCGATGAAGCACATCGCTTTGCAATTAGTTTTCATCAAAAAACAAAAAGAAAGCAAGATTTGCAAAGTTCTAAGCTAATGCAACTTGGAATTTCCCAAGGATATATTAAAAAATTTTTAGATTATTATGGTAGTTTTGATAAGATTAGTAAAGCTAATTTTGATGAGTTAAAATCACTTTCTAATGCAAAAATAGCCAAATTAATCAAGGATAATTTATGATATTACTTATTAGTCTTTTGACTTTAATTTTATGCTTTTTAAATTATTATTTTTTATACCCTATTGACCAAAAACTATTCTTCGTTTATACCTTTGTGAGTATTTTGATTTTTATCATTGCGTGTATTTGTATAACTCTAAAAAATCAGAAAATCAAAAAAAATAAATTTTTAACTCAGGAGATTGAAAAATATTTTTCTTTGCCAAAATCAAATTCTTTGGAAGAGTTAAAGGAAAATTTAAAACTATTATTTGATTCAATCAACAAGCAATTACAAGATCAAAAACTACAAAATAAACTTGTACAAAAAAATTTCCAGTATCTTATTCAAGGTTTAAGTTATTTACAAGCAGATAATTTATCTACACTAAAGCCAATTTTACAGCAATATCACCACAATAAAATTTCCACAAATAATTGTTTTGAAAATATTCATGTGGGTATTATAAACAACAATGTTATTGAAAATTTTCTTTTACAATGTATATTATTAAATATAGGAATTAGCAGTGAAATTATAAATGATTATAAAGAAAGAAATTTTACTTTTATTATCTCAAAAGAAAGAGTTGATGATATTTTAAATTTTACTTTTACTGAAATTTACACTGAAGACATAATTAATTTTTTAAATGTTAATTTTGCGCAAGAGAACTATAGAAAAGAAAATTCTAATGTTTTGATTTTTAAATCTACTAGTTTTGAAAATAATCTTATTTTAAATATAACCAATCAATTTTGTCCAAATAATCAAGCTGTAAACAATTTAAGTGATTTTAAAAAGGCTTTACAATTAAATTTCAAATTGATTTTAATAGATTATGAAGTTATTAAATTTGATTTAATACATATTAGCCAAATACTACATGAATACAAAATAAAAAATCCCAAAAATACCATTTTGCTTTTTTCCAAAGATAGGATTAAAAACTGTGACTTTGCCAATATGGTCTTAAATGACATTAACAAAATTGAATGGTTAGCACTGTTAAAAAAATACATCAATCAAGCTTAGTTCTATGATTTACTGCCTTATGCAAAGATATAAAATCCACATTTTCTAAACTTACACCACTTGGAATACCTTGGGCTATTTGTGAAAAGCTTAAATTTAAATCTTTTAGTTTTTCCTCTATAAAAAAAATAATAGCATCAGAATTTAATCCTTGTGTGAAAGCAAAAAATATTTCTTTTACATTTTTACTTTCAATTATTAATCTTAATTTTATAATATTATCCTCACTAGTATTCTCTAGTACAAAATAAAGTCCATCATAACTTCCACTATCTTCTAAAACCAAAACATCTTTTGGATCTTGTACTATACAAACTATATTATTATTTCTTTCTATATTAGAACATACTTCACATAATTCATTTTCGCTTAAAGATCCACATTGGATGCATTTTTTAATTGCTCTAATAGATTCTTCAATATGATAAGCAAGTTTTGAACCAAGTAAAGGATCTTTTATACACACATGATATGCAAGCCTTAAAGCCGTTTTTTTACCTATAGTGGGAAGAGCAGAAAAAATCTCTACTAACTCATTGAATTTTTCTATACCCTTCAAGCTATTTTAACCTTGAAAAAACAATTTTGAAGGTGTGATATCCATCTTCATAACTATAGGTTAAATTATAACCATGAAGATTACAAATATTATTAATAATATAAAGTCCTAACCCCATGCCCTCAACTTGGGTATTTTGTTCTCTTACAAATGGCTTTAAATAATAATCAAAAGTTTTTTTAAGCTGCACACCCTTATTTCTAACAATTATATAATCTCCAGAACATATAATTTCACAGCTTTTATCATCAGAATATTTAATAGCATTATCAATTAAATTTTTAAGCATTAAAGAGAAGAGTTCTAAATCTGCCACAATCATAACATCATCTTTATATACAATCTTAACCTTCTGATAAAAATCATCTCTCATCAAATAATCTTCAGCTTGTTCTAAAATTAAACTAAGATGGTAGGTTTGCAAATTGAGTTGACAATTTCTTGATAAAACCTTTTCAATCTTTCCAAATTCATCAATCAATAGTTCAAGCCTTTCAAAAATCGCCACCAAGCGATCTTTTTGTTTTTGGTTGTCTAACATCTCACAAACTATCCTACCCTTTCCAATAGGTGTTTTAAGTTCATGCATAATCATTCTTAAAAAAAATTGTCTAGATTTTACAAGTTCTTGTATTTTATTAATTGCGTGATCAAATTCAAAAGAAATTTCAGAAATTTCATCATTAATTTGAGAATACTCAGATAAAGGTTCTATTTTACCTGTACTAATATTTTTAATTTTTTTCTTTAAAATTTTTAAAGGTGTTAGTGATTTTAATACAGAAAAGTATAAAAATATAATTAAAATCAAACTGAAAAAAAAGCTAAGCAAAAACAAATATTCTAAACGTGTGGAAGAATTTAATTCATAAAGCCATCTTGTTTTATCTTGCTCAACATAAAAGTAAATTTGATTATGATAAACAATAGAAGCAAAGTTGCCATATAAAGAATTGATTCTAAAAACCTTTTCACCTTTTGTAACAATATGTTTTATACTACGCTCACTTTCAACCAAGACAAAGGACTTAGAAAGAAGATAATCATGAACAGAAAATTTCTCCTTTCTTTCCAAATTATAAATAATCTTTTCGATAATATCTTTTTGTCTATTTTGCTCACTTGTTAAATACGAATCAATTTGAATTTTTCCAAGCAAAACAAATAATGCACAAACAAACAAAAAAGCTGTTGCAAAAAGAGCAGTAATCTTAAGATTAATTGTGATTTTCATCCTATCAACTTATACCCTATTCCTCTAACAGAAAAAATATGCTTTGGTGCTTTAGAACTATCACCGATCTTAGTTCTTAACCTACCAATAATTACATCTAGACTTTTGGAATCTTTATCTTTTAGGCTTTTACAATGATACACAAGCTGCTCTCTACTTACTGAAAAGCCATGCTGTCTTATCATATAACTTAAAATTTCATACTCAGCAGGTGTTAATATTAAAACTTCATCATTATAACTTATCTCATGTCTTTTTTCATCAATTTTAAATGCTGAATTGATTATTTTTTCAGGAGTTTCATTAGTTCGCTTAGAACGACGAATCAAACTCATAATTCTTGCATGCATTTCTTTTGGATCATATGGTTTTGGTAAGTAATCATCTGCGCCTATTTGAAGGCCTACAATTTTATCACTTAAATCACTTCTAGCTGAAGAAATAATAATAGGAATACTATATTTTTCCCTTATTTCACGACAAACTTCAAGACCATCAAGTCCAGGTAAAGTTAAATCAAGAATTAAACAATCATAGTTTTTTATACCAGCACTCATTCCCAAATATGGATCTTCATAATTAGTAACTTTTATATTAAACTGGGCCAAATATTCTGCCAAAAACTCTGCAAAATCTGGATCATCTTCGATCATTAAAACATTAATCATCTCTACCCCTTTAGTGAAAATATGTTACAAACTTAACATTATAACACATAATTTAACTATTCATTTATTTTTTTGCTAAAATTACAATATTAATTTTTCAAGAGAGGAAAAAAGTGGAACTTAATTACTATGAAATACTAGAAATTTCTCAAACTTCAGATAAAGAGACCATAAAAAAAGCTTATAGAAAAATGGCATTAAAATATCATCCTGATAGAAACCAAGGAGATAAAGAAGCGGAAGAAAAATTTAAACTTGTTAATGAAGCCTATGAGGTGCTTAGCAACGATGAAAAAAGAAGCATATACGATAGATATGGAAAAGAAGGACTTAAAGGGCAAGCAAGTGGATTTGGCGGTTTTGGAGATGTTGATTTAGGAGATATATTTTCAAGCTTTTTTGGAGAAGGATTTGGTTTTGGCAGTTCAACACGTAAAAAGGAAAAAGAAAACAAATACCCCCATGACTCAAAGATAACAACAAAAATTAATTTTAAAGAAGCTGTGTTTGGTTGTAAGAAAAAAATTGATTTTACCTATAAAAGTTTTTGCAAATCTTGCAAAGGAAGTGGCTCAGAAAATGGAAAATTAAATACTTGTTCTCATTGTGATGGGAAAGGTCAAGTTGGTATTAGGCAAGGCTTTATGACCTTTGTACAAACTTGTGATCATTGTAAAGGTAGCGGTCAAATTATAAAAGATAAATGCAAAATATGTCATGGTAATGGTTATGAAGAAATTAAAGATTATATAGAACTTGATATACCAGAAGGTATAAATAGCGGTATGAGTCTTAGAGTGCAAAACAAAGCCAACGAGCTTCCAAATTATTCTCAAAGAGGTGATTTATATATCAAAATCATTGTAGAAGATGATGATAAATTTATCAGACATGATGATGATATCTATACTATAGTACCTGTATTTTTTACTCAAGCTGCTCTTGGAAAAACTATTAAAGTTTCTACCATAAGAGGAGAAGCTGATCTTAAGCTTCCAATAGGTGCAAAAGATAAGCAAAAATTTGAATTAACTAATGAAGGTGTTAAAAATATTCACAATGGAAAACTTGGTTCGCATATTGTACAAATTGAAATAAAATTTCCAAAAACTCTCACCGAAGAACAAAAAAATCTATTGTTACAACTTGAAAAAAGCTTTGGCTTGGCAGATGAAGAAGCTTTTATAGAACAAGAAAGCTTGTTTGATAAAATCAAATCCTGGTTTAGTCATTAAGGAAGTTTTAAAGCCATCTCCATGGCTTTAAAAATTTCTTCTGTTTTTTGACATTCCAAAAACAACTCAAAAGCAAAAACACCTTGCCATAAAAGCATTTGTGTACCATCTTTTATTTTCAAGCCATTTTCTCTTGCTAATTTTAAAAAAGGTGTATTTTTACCATAAATCACATCAAAAGCATATTTGGCTTGTTGAAAAACACCTTTTAAAATCCCTTCTTGACAAGGTAATTTTTCATCATTTAAGCCTGCGCTAGTTGTATTAATAATTAAATCAAATTTTTCATTTAAGTCAAGTTGATCATATAAAAAACACAGATAATTACTTAAATTTTCAAACCTAGCATTAGAGCGATTTGCTATTGTGACTTTAATATTCTTAGATTTTAAAGCATATGCCAAAGCCTTGGCTGTACCTCCAGCACCCAAGATCAAGGTATTTTCAACAGAAGAAAAATCTTCAATCGCTTTTAAAAATCCTAGATAATCTGTATTATAAGCATAAATTTTATTATTTTTATTCAATAAAGTATTAGCAGAGCCTATATGCATAACGCTTTCATCTTTAAAATCAGCGATTTCGCAAGCTACTTCTTTAAAAGGTATGGTAATATTAGCCCCATCTAACTTCTGAATAGTTTCTTTTAATTTTGTTTTATCTTTTAGGTGACATCTTATATAAACTGCATCCTTTTTGAGAGCTTGCAAGGCATTATTATGCATTCTTGGGGATTTAGAATGCATAATAGGATCGCCTATAACTGCAAAAATTTTCATTTTACTCTAAATGTAAAAGCACCTTTTGCAATTTTAGAACGTACTTTTTCTAATTCAGCCTTTAATTCACTTTCTTTATAAGGCCCAACTAAAACTTTTGTTAACTCTTTACCATTTACTGTTGTTTTATAAATTTTGTAATCATATCCATTTTCTTTAAGTATATTCAATTCTTTTGATTTAGGATCCAAACTATTTAAAGAAAAAACTTGAATATACGCACCTACAGGAAGTTGCGTTTGAACACTTGGAGTTTTTATACTCTCAAACAATTCATTTGTATTGCTTTGCTCTGGAGCTTTTGGCTTTTCAACTACATTATTTTTTGGTTTTTCAGAAGGTTTTTGAATTGGTTTTTCTATAGATTTTTCTACAGGCTTAATCTCTTCTTGTTTTTCTTCTACCTTAGTTGACTCTTCTTTTGATTCTACTGTAGCAATTTGATCTAACACACTATTATTTGGAACTTCTTGCTTTTCCTCTATAGTAGTATTTGTATCAACCAAAGAGCTTTCTTCTTTTAATTTTCTAGCCAAAGCTTCAAATTCATCTTCTTCTTTAGTACTATCTGTAATAGGTAAAGAATTAAAATTATTTTCATAAGCAGCTTGTTCTTGTGGTTCTGATGGCATTTGCAAAGTTTTTTCTTCACCTGGATCATTAATTAGCTTCATTACTATCATAACAACTAAAAATACAATGATTAAAATAATCGATCTAAGTAAAATTTTTTTGAGTTTTTCGCTTTTATTGCTTTTTTGCAAAATAATATCATCAAATTCGTTTTTATTGTTTTCTTCCATTTTTCATCCTTTCAAAAAATTACATATGTTTAGACCAAGAAGCACCACGTTCTTTTTGATAAACTTCATAGGGTAGGGTTAAAATATTAAATTCTCTAGGTATATCCATACTAGGAAAAACTTTCCACTCTATAGGCATTTTTTGAGAAAAAAGTAAAGATAATTTTGAACCCAAAGAACAAGCCTCATTAAAGGTTGTATGTCCTTTATGGATATATAAATGCAAATGATTATTAGTTCTTGTTCTATAAGCAGTAAAATTAATAAAACCTTCTTCTCTTAAAATAAGTTGTGCTCTATGCCAAAAACGCTCCGCATTAAAACCATTATAATCAAATACAATATTTTCAACTTTATCAAAACTATTGATCAAAGAATGTGCCACGATTATCTTTTTTTCCATATGCTCTTGTATAACACTAGCAGTTAATGGAGCATTGACTTTCTCAAATTTGTCAAAGAAAATTCTACCCTTGTATTCGTATTTATTTACTATAGTATCACGCTTTATATAATAATGGCTTGTAACCATTTTAATTAAAGCTAAATCCATTGTTGTAATCAAAATAAAGCCCTTTCATAAATAATAAAATTACTTGCTAAATCCTTCAGTTTAACCTTGATTTCTTCTTGTAATTTAGTATTTTGTATATCATCTAAAATATCAGCTATATAATTTGCAACAGTAGCAATTTGCTCTTCTTTAAAGCCTCTTGCCGTTAAAGCTGCTGTCCCAAGTCTTAAACCACTCGTTACAAAAGGACTTCTAGTTTCACCCGGAACAGTATTTTTATTAGCTGTAATACCTGCTCTTTCTAGCGCTAAATCTGCATCCTTACCGCTAAATTCTTTATTTAAAAAACTTAATAAAATCAAATGATTATCAGTGCCACCACTGACTAAATCATATTTTCTATCTATTAAAACCTGTGCTAAAGTAGCAGTATTTTTAATAATTTGCTTAGCATAAATTTTCCACTCATCACTTAGGTTATATTTAAACCCAACAGCCTTAGCAGCAATTACATGCATTAGTGGACCACCTTGAATACCTGGGAAAATTGCAGAATTTATCTTTTTAGCAATTTCTTCATCATTACACATAATAATCCCACCCCTTGGACCTCTTAAAGTTTTATGTGTAGTAGAGCTTACAACATGAGCATAAGGGAATGGACTAGGATGCTCGCCTGCTGCAACCAAACCTGCAATATGTGCAATATCAGCAAACAAGTACGCACTAACCTCATCTGCTATTTCCCTAAATTTAGCAAAATCAATCACTCTAGGATAAGCACTAGCACCACAAACAATAAGTTTTGGCTTAACTTCTTTTGCTATCTCTCTCACTTTATCATAATTAATTCTTCCATCAAGCTCAACTCCATAAAAAAAGCTTTCATAAACCTTTCCAGAAGAACTTACTTTAGAACCATGAGTTAGGTGTCCTCCATGGCTTAAATCCATACCCAAAATTCTATCACCAGGATTTAATAATGCCATATACACGCCCTGATTTGCTTGTGAACCTGAACTAGGTTGTACATTGGCAAAATTACAATTAAAAAGTTTTTTACATCTTTCTATAGCAATCGTTTCAATCTCATCTACAAATTCACATCCGCCATAATATCTTTTACCAGGATAGCCTTCTGCATATTTATTTGTTAAAATGCTACCCATTACCTCCATAACTTCTGGTATGGTAAAATTTTCACTTGCTATCATTTCAAGACCATCGCATTGTCTTGCTAACTCTTTTTGGGTTAAATCAAAAATTTCTTTATCAAATTTTTCCAACATTTACTCTCCTTTTATCTCATTTTTAAGTGGTCTCATAGCTGGGAAAAGTACTACATCACGAATTGATTTTTTATTAATTAAAAGCATAACCAATCTATCTATTCCTATACCTTGACCTGCGGTTGGCGCCATAGCATAACCTAGCGCATTAACAAAATCTTCATCCATTTCACATGCTTCTTCATCGCCTGCATTTTTTGCTTCAATTTGCTTTAAAAATCTCTCATATTGATCTAGTGGATCATTAAGCTCATTAAATCCATTAGCAATTTCTCTACCTGCGATAAACAACTCAAATCTTTCAGCAATATCTTTGTCTTTATCACTTCTTCTAGATAAAGGACTTATAGAAATAGGAAAATCTATCACAAAAGTAGGATCAATCAATTTATCTTCAACATAATTATCAAAAAGTTCAGCTTGTAAATGACCTAATTCTAATTTTTCATTAGCTTCAAAGCCGTCTTTTTTTAGCTTTTCTAAAATTAATTCTTTATTGTTAATAAGCTCATCATCTAAACCACCATATTTTTTTAATGCATCTTTATAAGTAATTCTTTCAAATGGCTTAGAAAAATCAATTATTTTTTCATCAAATTCAAGTTTTTTATCTAAATTTAACTTATCTAAAAGCATTGCAAAAAGCTCTTCTGTCAAATCCATTAAATCATGATAATTATGATAAGCCCAATAAAACTCGATTGTAGTAAATTCAGGATTATGCGTTAAATCCATCCCTTCATTTCTAAAACATCTATTAATCTCATAAACCGCCTCAAAACCACCTACAATCAAACGTTTTAGATATAATTCTGGGGCAATTCTTAAAAATCTTTCCACGCCCAAAGCATTGTGATAAGTCACGAAAGGCTTTGCGTTTGCTCCCCCTGCAATAGGATGCATCATTGGTGTTTCAACTTCCAAAAATCCTTTATTATCAAAAAAAGATCTAATATAAGAAACAATTTTAGAACGCAAAATAAAATCTTTTCTTACCTCACTATTCATAATCATATCAAGATATCTTTTTCTATATCTTTGCTCAATATCTGTCAATCCATGATATTTTTCCGGTAAAGGCACTATGGCTTTTGTAGCTATTTGAATTTGTTCTACATGAAGACTAAATTCTCCTGTTTTAGTCATAAAAGGAAAACCTTTAACCAAAACAATATCCCCTACTTCAAGATATTTTTTCAAAATAGCAAAGTATTCTTCCCCTAAAATGTTTTGATTAAAATAAATTTGTAAATTATCTTGCTCATCTTCTATATTAGCAAATACCGATTTACCAGCTATTCTAAGAAGTTTTAATCTTCCTGCTAATACTCCATGAGCATTTTCATCGCGCTGATTTTCCATATCTTTAACGTAAGCAAATTTAACCTTATACTCATCTATACTCATTTCTTTTTTTAAAAAATGCGGATAAGGGTTGATTCCTAGTTCTTTTAGTTCTTGCGCTTTTTGAATTTTTTGTTGCTCTAAAATATTATCAAACATTAAATATACCTTTATTTTTTACTACATTGTGGACATAGACCATAAAGTTGCATTAAATGTCCTGTTAATTTAAAATTATATTCTTTTGCGATTAACATTTGTTGTTGTTCGATAATAGGATTTTCAAATTCTACAATCTCACCACAACTTTTACAAATTAAATGATCATGATGAGGTTTATTTGCAAGTTCAAATTTCTTTCCTGAAGCACCAAAAGATATAGAAGTAGCCATACCTGATTCTTCTAATAAATTTAAAGTTCTATAAACTGTTGCAATGCCTACATTTAATTCGGGATTTTTTTGCTTTATTTCTACATATAGACTTTCTGGAGTATAATGCATATCACTATTATATAAAGTTTTTAAAAGCACCTCTCTTTGCTTGGTATATTTTAGGCCATTGTCTTTAAGTGTTTTTTTAAAACGCTCAAGCAAAACATCGTATTCTATATTTTCAATTTGCATTGTCTACCTCCGAATTTAGACTTATATTAGAATCTATAAGTTGTTCTTGTATTTTATCTAAACCATTTTGAGTAAAATTAGTATTCATTATATATTCACCTGTTTTTCTAAGTAAATCCAAGGTTTGACTATTTTTTGCATATTTTTCTAAACTTGAATTTAAAAATTCTATATTATTAATGCAAGCCACCAAAATAGCAAAAATTAAAAATATTTTAGCACTACCAAATAAAAATCCACCAATACGATCTATAAAACCAAGACCACTCATGCTAAACATTTTTGATAATATATTTCCCAAAGCCATACATGCTATCCATATCACAATCAATAAAGCTAAAAAACCTGCAAAAATTGCAAGATTTTCATTTTCAATTGCATAAAAATTATTATTGATAATTTCTGCTACTTCTTTAGCATATCTTGAAGCAAGTAAAACCCCACCAACTATACCTAACAAGCCAAAAATTTCTTTAAATAAACCACTTACTAAACCTTTCAAGCCTAAAATCACAGTTAAGCCCAAAACAAATACATCAAACCACGAAAAATTTTCCATCTACACTAAACTCCAAATATTTTATTCAATTATTTTAGGAACTATAAAAAATCCATCTTGAGAATTTGGAGCATGCTTGCTAATTACATCAAATACTTCAGATTTTATACTTTCATCTAGTCTAAATGGCGTTCCACCTTTTGTAGTGCTTGTCATAGCTTCCACATCATCAAGTTTTAATTCATCTAATTTTTCTACAAAATTAACAATTTGACTTAATTGTTCTTCTAATTCTTGTCTTTTCTCATCAGCAATTTTTAAAGCACTTAGCTTTTCAAGTTTAGTCAATAATTTATCATCAATTTGCATGATTTACCTTAATTTTTAATTTATATCCAAGAAAACTCTTTTTAGATTAAAAATTATAACATAAAATCATTTATTTTTTCATTTTTATATGTTACAATTATAGACTTAAAACAATAAATAATGTTTATTCTTGCTAAAAAAGGGAAAATATGGCTTTAAAAGAAAACTTAAAAGCAGTCCAAGAAGAATTAAGCTCTCAGGAGCAAATGATGGAAAATTTTATTAAATCCGAACGCTTTATAAAAAAATACAAATACTATTTCATTGCAATTATTGTGCTTTTAATTGCATATTTTGGTGGAAGTTATTTTTATAATCTAAAACAAGAAAGTAATATTCAAGAAAGTAATATAATTTTTAATAATTTATTAAAAAATCCTTTAGATCAAAAATTACTCGAAGAATTAAAACAAAAAAATGCAAATTTATATACCATATTCATCATGGGTCAAAACAATCAAGATCTTAACCAAACTTTAAATCTTAATATAGATCCTTTGTTAAAACAAATAGTACTTGCTCAAAATAATCAAAAGTCAGAATTTTTAAAAGATTATAATACCTTGCTAGTAGGTTTTGAATTTCTAAAACAAAATGATTTTAAAAATGCAGATATAGAATTTAATAAAATACCTATAAATTCTCCCTTATGGCAGATTATTACAAGCTTAAAACATTATCAAGGAATAAAATGAAACACTTTTATTTATTTATTATCACTTTAATATTTTTTAGTGCTTGTGGCACAAAAAGAGAGTATTATCAACCAACACAAACAGAACAACTTCCTTATAGTTCTCAAAATGTTAACGGTAAAATTATCAATTTCAATAACAATATAGCACAATTAAGCAATAATTCCTTTGTAGATAGCATGGGTAATATTATTAATTTTAAGTTAGATAAAAATTATCATATCCTAAATGCGTATTTAGAAGAAATCATCATAGCTGATGATAATGGAAACTTTAAAATCTTAAATTTACAAGGTGAAGAATTATTTTCTCATAAATTTAACGAAAGTGTGGTAAGCGCTAGTATAGATGGAGATGATATAGCTTTGGTTTTAGCTAGTAATACTTTAGTATATGCAAATAAAAACCTTGGTATCAGAATGCTTCAAAACTTAGGCACATCCTATGCTCAAGATAGTCGTTATGCTAATCCTTATTTTTTAAATACTATTATAATATATCCTATGCTTAATGGAAAATTAGCTATACTTAACAAAAGCACATTAAAAGTTAGCAAAGAGATTTTAGTAAGCAGTGAAGAGTTTTTTAACAATATTATTTATCTTCATGTAAAAAATGATACAATGGTTGCTGCAACAGCACAAAAAATCATTGTTGTCACTCCAAATAGAACCTTATATTTAAACGAAAATATTAAAGAAGTAAATACCAATGATAATGAAATTTTCATACTTACAAAAGATGGAAGAATTCTTAAAAATGATTATAATCTTAGAAAAATTGATGAAGTAAAATTTCAATTTGCTCTATTTTCTAAAAGTACCTTATATAACAACTCTTTATATATTTTTGAAAAAACAGGCTATTTAATTAAACTGAATACAAATTTAAAAGATTACATAGTATATCCACTCAATGAAGCTGTTAATGAGAAAAGTTTTATGGTTAATGGTAAATTTTTCTATCAAAATAATTTTTTACAATTAAACTAAAATGAATCAAGAACTTAGTGATATTCTTATAAAACATGGGATTATTTTAAAAAACACTAAGTCTTTAGATATTCATGTTTTTAGCAAAAAGAAAAAAACAATTTGCATTTATGGAGAAAATACAAGTAAGCAATACTGCTTAATTTTATTTTCTTTTGCGAAAAGTAAAATTTTAACAAAAGAATGTCTAGAATTTGAAAGTATTTTTCAAAATATAAACCAAACTCTAAATTTAAATTTCAAAAATTATTTTATTTTTCATCAAGCTTTAATTTGCTCAAAAGCAAAAGAATATTTAGCTACCAAAGGGATTAAAAGCTATGCTTTTATGTGATATTGGCAATACAACCGCAAGTTTTTTAAACGAGCAAAAATTTCATTCTATGAGTATAGAACAGTTTTTACAATATGAGCCAACACAGAAAGTATTTTATATCAATGTTAATCCAAATTTAGAGCAAAGATTGAAACAAAATCCCTTATTTATCAATCTTGCTCCATATTTTAACTTTGATACTATTTATGATAATTTAGGGGTCGATAGAATAGCAGCTTGCTATACTATAGAAGATGGTGTTGTAGTTGATGCGGGTTCTGCAATTACTGTAGATATTATCTCTAATTCTATTCATCTTGGCGGATTTATTCTTCCTGGTATTGAAAGCTACAAAAAATCTTTTTCTAATATTTCATCACGTTTAAAATATGAATTAAATACCCAAATAAATTTTGATGCTTTTCCCCAAAGAACTGTTGATGCTTTAAGTTATGGTGTGTTTAAAAGCATATATTTACTCATAAAAGATAGTGCATATGGTAAAAAATTGTATTTTACCGGCGGTGATGGACAATTTCTCGCAAATTTTTTTGACTATGCTATTTATGATAAATTTTTAATTTTTAGAGGTATGAAAAAAGCTGTTTGTGAAAATTTTATACTTTAAAATTTATTTCTGCACCCCTACTCTTAAAATTATAAGCTTTATTTAAACTCAAAACAACTATATTTTGATATCATTAGCAAAAGTAAACATACAAAAGGAATTGACAACAATGGATCAAAAACATTTTGATACCGTAGTAATTGGCGGTGGGATTTCTGGCGCTGCGGCATTTTATGAGCTAGCTAGATATACAAATATTCAAAGTATTGCTTTATTAGAAAAATATAATAATGCCGCAACTTTAAATAGTCATAGCACAAGCAATTCGCAAACTATCCACTGTGGCGATATAGAAACAAACTATACCTTAGAAAAAGCAAAAAAAGTCAAAAAAACTGCAGATATGATTGTTAAATACGGTCTTTTGCAAAATGCACAAAATAAATTTATGCACTCACACCAAAAACTTGCACTTGCAGTTGGAGATAAAGAATGCGAGTATATGAAAAATAGATATGAAGAATTTAAAGAATTATATCCTTATATTAAATTTTATACCAAAAATGATATTAAACAAATAGAACCCAATGTTGTCTTAGGTGAAGATGGCATCAATGATAGAGCAGATAATATAGTAGCTATGGGTGTAGAAGAAGGTGAAATTTACACCACGGTAGATTTTGGATTGATGAGTCAAAATCTTATAGAACAAGCTTGCAAACAAGGTAAAAATACCCATGTAGCTTATAATCAAGAAGTTGTTTTTATAGAAAAAAAAGATGATATTTTTTATATAAAAACAAGAGATTTTAAAGAATATAGTGCAAAATCGATTATAGTAAATGCAGGAGCGCATTCTTTATTTTTAGCACATAAAATGGGTATAGGATTAGATAAATCTTGCTTTCCTGTTGCAGGAAGTTTTTACATGGCAAAAAGAAAAATTTTAAATGGTAAAGTTTATATGGTACAAAATCCAAAACTCCCATTTGCAGCGCTACATGGTGATCCTGATTTATTAGCTAATATGAATACGCGCTTTGGTCCTACTGCTTTAGTTATCCCTATGCTAGAAAGATATCATGGCTTTAAATCACTACCTGAATTTTTCAAAACATTAAATTTGGATATGAATGTAGTTAAAATTTGTTTTAATCTTTTTAAAGATTCTACTATTAGAAATTATATTCTTTATAATTATTTGTTTGAAATTCCTTATATCAATAAAAGACTTTTTGTAAAAGATGCCAAAAAAATAGTTCCTAGTTTAAAAACAGATGATATTTACTATGCTAAAAACTTTGGCGGAGTACGCCCTCAAGTGCTTGATAAAAAAGCAGGAGAATTAATGCTTGGCGAGGCAAGCATCACTGAAATTCCAGGTATAATTTTCAATATGACACCAAGTCCAGGTGCTACAAGCTGTCTTGGTAATGGCTATAGAGATGCAAAACTTATTTGTCAATATTTAGGTGCTAATTTTAATGAGGATTTATTTACTAGCGAACTACTATAAAAAGGATAATAAATGTTAAAAAAAACAAAAATAGTTGCAACGATTGGGCCAGCAAGCGAAAATGAGGCTACAATAAGACAAATGATTATTAATGGAGTGAATGTTTTTCGCTTAAATTTTTCACATGGAACCCATGAGTATCATAGTAAAAACTTAACTACTATTAGAAAAGTAGCAGCTGAACTTAATGCAAGAATTGGAATTTTACAAGATATTAGTGGGCCAAAAATTAGAACCTTAAAGATTCCAAAAGCTTTTGAGCTAAAAAATGGAGATAGACTAGACTTTTACAAAGATACTTTTGAAGGTGAAAAACTTTCTAATGAACATTATAAGGTCTGTATTAATCATCCTGAAATTCTTTCTATGCTAAAGGTTGGGGAATATATCTACCTTTGTGATGGCTCTATAAAAACTAAAGTTATACAAGTTGAAAAAGATTTTATCCAAACCCAAGTAGAAAATAGCGGGGTGCTTAGCTCAAACAAAGGAATTAATTTTCCAAATACAAAAATCAATATCGATGTTATCACTCAAAAAGATAAAGACGATCTTGCGTGGGGTATTAAGAATGATGTTGATTTTTTAGCCATATCTTTTGTGCAAAATGCTCATGATATTGATGAAGTTAAAAAAATACTTGATGAAAATAATGCTAAAATTGCTATTTTTGCAAAAATAGAAAAATTTGATGCTGTTGAAAATATCGATGAAATCATAAATTGTAGCGATGGGATAATGGTTGCAAGAGGAGATTTAGGTATTGAAGTGCCTTATTATAGAGTGCCAAATATACAAAAACTCATCATTAAAAAAGCCAACGAGGCTAATAAACCTGTCATTACTGCTACTCAAATGCTTTTTTCACTTGCAAAATCAAAAACTGCCACAAGAGCTGAAATTTCAGATGTTGCTAATGCAGTACTTGATGGTACTGACGCAGTTATGCTTAGCGAAGAAAGTGCAGTAGGGATTGATCCGGCAAATGCAGTTGATATTATGACTCAAACTATCATTGAAACAGAAAAAAATTATCCTTATGAAAAATTTGAAAATTTTAAATGTTTTAATGAAACTGATATCATTGCTAAATCAAGCACGCAACTAGCAACCGATTTAAATGCAAATGCAATTTTTACCATCACAAGTAGTGGTGCTTCTGCAGTTAAAACAGCAAGATATCGTCCAAAAATGGATATCATAGCTATTACTCATTCTAAAAAAGCTTTAAATTTTTTAAGTATAGTTTGGGGAGTTCAACCTGCTATACTAATAGAAAAACATGAAAATTTAACAGAGCTTTTAAACAATTCTGTAAAACTTGGAGTTGAAAAAGGCCTTATGAAAAAAGATGGAGTTTACACTCTTACCGCAGGATTTCCAGTAGGTGTCGCAGGAAGTACAAATTTAATTAGAATTTTACAAAAAGATCAAATTGAATATTATTTAAGTTTGGGAAAATAACCCAAACTTAATATTCTTCTTCTATCAAATCACATAAGCAGTGTATAATTAAAATATGCATTTCTTGGATTCTAGCCGTATCATCACTTGGAATGACTATATTATATTCACATAATGCATTCATCACTCCACCACCCTTTCCACTAAGCCCTATACACTTAGCACCAACTTCCTTGGCTTTTTCAAAAGCTTTGATCACATTTGGACTTTTTCCACTAGTAGAAATTCCAATCAATACATCATTACTATTAGCTAAAGCTTCAACTTGTCTTGAAAAAACAAATTCAAAACCATAGTCATTTCCTATAGCACTTAAAGCAGAAGTATCAGTGCTTAGAGCAATAGCAGCCAAAGCTTTTCTTTCTTTTTTATATCTTCCGCTAAGTTCAGCTGCAAAATGTTGGCTATCTGCAGCGCTTCCACCATTTCCACAAATTAAAATTTTCCCACCGCTTTTCAAACATACTTTTAACTCTTGAGCAACCATAGCAATTTGCTCTTTTAAATTCAAACTTTGTTCTAAAGTTTTTTGATGTTGAATAAATTCCTTTTCGATTTTATTTATCATTTGCAATCCTATTAATTATATTAGTAGTGCTAAATCCATCTTCAAAGTCAATCAATTCTACTTTTTTTACTAAATTTGAACCCACTACTTCTTTGTCTTTATAATCAGCTCCTTTAACTAGCACATCAGGTTTTAAAAACTCTATTAATTCATAAGGAGTATCCTCATTAAAAATCACTACATAATCTACAAAATACATGCTCGCAAGCATACATGCGCGTTGAAACTCTAAATTTATAGGTCTTGAGTTTCCTTTTAGTCTTTTTACGCTTTCATCTGAATTTAAACCTACAACTAAGATATCTCCTAATTTTTTAGCTTTTTCAAGATATTTTATATGGCCATAATGCATAATATCAAAACAACCATTGGTAAAAACTACTTTTTGATTTTGCATCAATTTTATAAGTTCTTCTTTGTTTTTAATTTTATCTTCAAAAGAAGCTTTTTTTAGGTTTTTTATCTCTTCTAAACTTACACTCACACTTCCTACTTTTGCTACTACAACAGCTGCTGCATCATTTGCTAGCTCGCACGCTTTTACAATATCAACTTTTAAAGCCAAAGCATAAGCAAGCATAGCTATAACACTATCTCCAGCTCCTGTTACATCATAAACCTCCAAAGCTTTTGCAGGAATAATATGTAATTTTTCATCAAAAAGCGCTATTCCTTCTTCAGATAAAGTTATAATAGAATAGGTTAGATTTAAATCATCTTTTAATTTTTTTAAAGCTTTTTCTAAATTATCAATTTTTTCTACACCCAAAGCTTGAATAGCTTCTTTTTTATTTGGAGTTAACAAGGTTGCATTTTGATATTTACTAAAATCACTTCCTTTTGGGTCAATCAAAATAGGTAAATTTAAAGTATTTGCATACTCTATCAAAGCCTTTGTAACTTTTGAAGTTAAAGCTCCTTTAGCATAATCACTCAAAATAATCGCATCATAATCTTTTGCGATTTTTTTATACTCTTGGATAATTTCATCTTCTAATTTAGTATCAAAATCATTCTCATCATCAAGTCTTAAAACTTGCTGAGAATGTGATAAAACCCTGCTCTTAAGAGGAGTTTTTCTACCTTTTTCTACTAATAATTTTGCATTTAAATTCTCTTTTAAAAATCTCCCACTCTCATCATCACCCACAAGTCCTAGAGCAAAAACCTCAGCGCCAAGACTTTTTAAATTTGCATATACATTACCAGCTCCACCTAGTCTTTTATCTTCTTTTTGTGATTTCATCACCATTACAGGAGCTTCTGGGGAAATTCTAGTGCAATCACACCATATATAATGATCCACCATAAAATCCCCAACAACTAAAATTTTTGGCTTTTTAGAACTCAAAAAATCAAGCATTTACTTCCTTTTCATAAAGCCTTTTAATCTCATCTAAATAATCTTTTATTCCCTCTTCAAGACTAAATTTAGCTCTATACGAAAAGCTCTCATCTAGTTTTGCTTGGGTATGGAATTGATAAGCGTTTTTATAAGGATTAGAAATATATTCACAAGGATAATTAGTATTTAATTCTTTTTGTAAAATATCAACTATATCTTGAAAAGTTCTTGCCTTGCCTGTAGCTACATTATAAATTCCACTTTTTGCTTCTAAAGCTTGCAAATTTGCACTCACAACATCTTTAATATACACAAAATCACGATAAATTTGATCGCTTCCTTCAAACAAACGCGGACTTTTACCCGCTAAAATTTGATGTCCAAATTGCAAAATCATAGAAGCAGTGCTATTTTTAAAAAATTCTCCCTTACCATATACATTAAAATATCTAAGTCCGACTATATGTATTTTATCAAAGTATTTTTTTGCTAATTTATCCATCATTAGCTTTGAAAACGCGTAAGGGTTTTTAGGGGCTTCACTTAAATTTACAGTTTGTGGGCTTGGAGCATCTCCATAAACTGAAGCCGAACTTGCATAGATTAGTTTTGCATTAAGCTCCAAAGCAAGTTCTATAAAATCTTTAAAAGTGTTTAAATTAGTCTTTAAAACTTTATTTTGATCATAAACAGTTGTATCTGAAATTGCAGCCTTATGAAAGATCACATCAGGTTTAAAAGCTTTTATAACTTTTAAAGTTTTTTCATCATTAATATCACCTACATAAAGCTCACCTTCAAAATCTAAAATATTCTTAAAATGACCAAAACTTTCTAAATTTCCATTTTCAAAAGTAGCGCTTGAGCGCATTTTATCTACAATTAAAACTTCATGTTTATCTTGAAGTTCTAAAGCAAGTGCAGAGCCTATAAAACCTGCTCCACCTGTTATCACTATTTTCATTTTCTATCCTTTAAATAATGCAAAAGTTCTTTTAAATTTTTAAACACTCTATAATTTTCATCATCATTATAATTTTCATTGATTAAAAATAGATTTTTTATACCAGCATTAATTCCAGCTTGCATATCACTTAAATTATCCCCTATAAAAAAAGATTGAGAAAAATCTATATTAAATTCTTTTTGTGCTTTTAAAAACATACCAGGTTTTGGTTTACGACATTCGCAATTTTCTAGATGTGGGCAGTGATAAATTTTTTCTATTTTAATATTTCTTTTTAAAAATTCACCTAACATATATGAACTTAAAATTTCAAAATCTTTTTCACTATAATAAGCCCTTGCAATACCTGATTGATTAGTAGCTACAAAAATTAAAAAATTTTGCTTTTGAAAAAATTCGCAAAGTTCAAAAATACCATCACAAAATTCAAAATCACTGATCTTATGAACATATTTTTTATCAGTATTTATAATACCATCTCTATCTAAAAATAATGCCTTAGTTTCCATAAAAAAATTATAATGTATTTTTTTTAAGATTTTATAATTTATCAAGTAAAAAAGTTTTTTAAGCGACTTTAAATAAAAAAAGCTTATAATTAAACGCATTTTATTTTCAATTTATATAGGAGTGATATAATGAAAAAGCTACTTGTTTTATCAGCTTTAGCGTGTCTTGGTGTTTCAGCTTTTGCTGCAGATGGTGCTACACTTTATAAAAAATGTGCAGTATGTCATGGTGCTAAAGCAGATAAAGTTTATCTTAACAAAGTTCCTGCTTTAAATACTTTAACTGCAGCTGAAAGATTACAATACATGAAAGATTATGCAGCAGGTAAAAGAAATGCTTATGGTCAAGGAGCGATCATGAAAATTAATCTTAAAGGTTTAACAGAAGCAGATTTTAAAGCAATTGAAGATTATATCGAAAGCTTAAAAAAATAATTTAACAGCCTTTATGGCTGTTTTTTGTTCTTTTCTAAAGCTTCTTTTTTTCTTTTTTCTAAAATCACTGCATCATTTAAAGCGTCTTCACTATCATTTAAAATAGTAAATTTATAATCATCATCAAATTGCTTATTCTTTATACCCCAAAGCAAAGCACAAATTGCCAAAAATAAAGCAATCAAAGAAACACCTATCATCATCATTAAAACACCATTCATTTTTTAATCCTTAAAGCATTTAAAATCACTATTATACTACTAAAAGACATCGATAAAGCCGCAATTAAAGGATTGATCAAACCAAAAAAAGCTAAAGGCATGCTCAAGGCATTATAAAATAAAGAAAAAGCTAAATTTTGTTTAATAATTTGATAAGTTTTTTTAGCTATTTGTATAGCCTTTTGTAAGCTTTTTAGGTCGTTTTTTAACAATATAATATCACTATTTTCCATAGCAAGCTCAGAACCTTCTTTTAAAGAAACCCCAACACCTGCATAAGAAAGTGCTAAAGCATCATTTACCCCATCTCCTACCATTAAAACCTTACTTGTTTGATTTAAGTTGGCTATTGTTTGCATTTTGTCTTCTGGCATACATGAAGCTTTGAAATTATTTATTTTTAATTTTTCGGCCACCTTACTCACAGCAGGTAAATTATCACCACTTAACATATAAATTTGCATTTTGCATTCTTTCATAAATTCAATCAACTCTTCAGAACTTTCTCTCATACTGTCTTCTAATTCAAAAACTGCTAATATAATTTTATTTTTAGCAAATATAAAATGCGTGGTTTGAAATTCTTGTACTTGCATATGATTTTCTTTAAAAAATTTCTCATTTCCTCCCAAAAATTCATCTTTACCCAAAAAAGCTTTATAACCTCTTGCTTGAAAATTTTGAACTTTTTCAAATTCTATTCTACTATCAATTTTTTCATCTAAAAATTTCAAAATACTTTTAGCTACTGGATGGTTAGTTAGGTGTAAGAAATTTAATAACTCATTTTTATCTAACCTTTCATCCAAAAAGCTTTTTTTAACTTCCAAACTAGCCTTTGTCAAAACCCCTGTTTTATCAAATACAGCCACATTACACTTACTCAAATCTTCTACAACGCCTGCTTCTTTAAATAAAATTTTTTCTTTCAAACCAGCACTAATTGCCACTAAAGAACCCACCGGAGTAGCCAAAGCCAAAGCACATGGACAAGCTATGATTAACACAGAAACCATACGTATCATAGCCTCCTCAAAACCTAAATTTAATACAAAAAAAGTAAAAGCAAAACACAGCACAGCACAAGTTAAGATAATAGGCGAAAAATACTTACTTACTTGTTGCACTATTTTTTCTATTTTAGCTTTTTTTGAACTTGAGTTTTCGAGTAAATTAATAATTCTAGCTAATTTAGAATCCTTATAAAGTGCATTTGCCTTATATAAAGCATTCCCGCTTAAAACCAAAGAAGCAGAATAAATCATATCATCTTTTTGCACATCAAGCGGTAAACTCTCTCCGCTTAAACTAGACATATCCAAGCTAATATTACCACTAATACACACTCCATCTATTAAAACCCTATCGCCTTCTTTTAACTCTATAATATCTCCTATTTGCACTTCTTCTATATCAATATTTTCTATTTTGTCATTTTTTAATACCCTTACTTCATTACTTAAAAATGATCGTAAATGATCAAGCGTATCAAGAGCTTTTTTCTTACTTAAAAGCTCTAAGTACTTTCCTATAAAAACAAAACAAATAATCATCGCCACAGAATCAAAATACACTTGCGAAGCTCTTGAAAACATTGCCCACACTGAATATATATAAGCTAAACTTGCTCCACTAATTACCAAAGTGTCCATATTAACGCTTTTAAATTTCAAAGCATAATAGGCATTTTTATAAAAAATCGAGCCTGTGTAAAAAAGCACAGGAGTGCAAAGTAAAAATTCAGCAAAATGTAAAATATCCTTAGTATCAGCTTCCATGCCACTAAAAAATCCAGCATACTTAGCTACAGATATCCACATGATATTCATCACGCAAGCTATAGCAACTATTAATTTTGCATAAAAATCTCTTTTGGTTTGAGTTGCTCTTTGTTCATTTTTTGTAGGCAAATACACACTAACTTTATAACCTATACTTTCTATACTTTGGATAATTTTTGCTAAATTTATGCTTTTTTCATCAAAAACAATTCTAGCCTTATGAGTAATAGAATTAATATCAACTTCTATCACCCCTTCACTTTTAATGAGAATTTTTTCATTAAGCCAAACACAAGCGGCACAATGAATTTCTTCTATAAGTAAAAAAACCTCACTAAAACCTTCTTTGGTTTTTTGTATGTATTTTTCATAATCTTTAACATTGTGTTCTATTATCGCAGGGGTTAGGGTTTGATTGCCAAGTTTTTCATAAAATTCCTCCAAATTATTTTCTTGTAAAATCTCATAAACACTCTCACAACCTTTACAGCAAAAATAACTTCCATTTTTTTCTATCATTTGATCTTGTCTAAAGCTTAATTGGCAGTGTTTGCATTTCATCTTATACTTTCTTTAATAATTTTTTACAATATTTTATCATTTTTTTAAAATCACTATTTTAAAAATTATTTACAAAGCTATATTATAATTTTAAAAATTTGACAAAGAAGCATTTTTTTGAATAAAATCTCTTATTTATTATTAAATACTACATTTTCTACATTTTAGAGGATACATGGAAAATACAAAAGAAAAAAAACAACATCAAAGAACACACGTTCCAGTGGAAGGTTACAAGATAGAAGATTTAAAGTTGCTTGATCTAGAAAGCTTAGTTAAAATCGCCAATGAAGCAGAAATAGAAAATCCAAGAGAATTTAGAAGACAAGATCTTATTTTTGAAATTCTAAAAGCACAAACCAAAAAAGGTGGCTTTATACTCTTTACGGGGATTTTAGAAATTTCACCTGAAGGCTATGGCTTTTTACGTGGAATGGATTCAAATTTAAGTGACAGTGTAAATGATGCTTATGTATCAAATTCACAAATTCGCAAATTTGCCCTGCGTGTTGGGGATATAGTTACTGGTCAAGTTAGAGAACCAAAAGATCAAGAAAAATACTATGCTTTATTAAAAATCGAAGCGATTAATTATCTTCCATTAAAAGAAGCTAGAGAAAGACCTTTATTTGACAATCTTACTCCAATTTTTCCAACTGAAAAAATCAAATTAGAATACGATCCTTTAAAACTAACAGGTAGAATGCTTGATCTATTTGCTCCTATAGGAAAAGGTCAAAGAAGCTTAATTGTGGCACCTCCAAGAACTGGTAAAACTGAGCTAATGAAAGAACTAGCTACTGCTATTGCTAAAAATCACCCAGAGGCTCATTTGATTGTACTTTTGGTAGATGAGCGTCCTGAAGAAGTTACAGATATGCAAAGATGTGTTAAAGGTGAGGTTTTTAGCTCTACTTTTGACCTACCTGCTTATAATCATGTTAGAGTGGCTGAACTTGTTATAGAAAAAGCAAAAAGAATGGTAGAAACAGGTAAAGATGTTATTATTTTGCTTGATTCTATTACAAGATTAGCAAGAGCTTATAACACTGCCACACCAAGTAGTGGCAAGGTTTTAAGTGGTGGGGTTGATGCAAATGCCTTACATAAACCAAAACGCTTTTTTGGTGCAGCTAGAAATATAGAGCATGGTGGCTCATTAACCATTATAGCAACTGCTTTGATAGAAACAGGCTCAAGAATGGATGAAGTAATTTTTGAAGAATTTAAAGGAACGGGAAATAGTGAAATCGTTCTTGATAGAAATATTTCAGACAGAAGAATTTACCCTGCAATTAACATCATAAAATCAGGAACTAGAAAAGAAGAATTGCTCCAAGGTGTCGAAAAACTTCAAAAAATTTGGGCAATTAGATCAGCTATTTCGCAAATGGATGACATAGAGGCTTTAAAATTCTTATACTCTAAAATGCTAAAAACCAAAAGCAATGAAGAGTTATTATCTATCATGAATGAGTAGCAATGCTTCAAGCTCTTGCTGTTAAATACAGACCAAAAAATTTCAATGAACTTGTAGGGCAAAATACTGTTTCTACAAGCTTAAAATACGCTCTTGAAAATAATCGCTTAGCACATGCTTATTTGTTTTCAGGACTACGTGGAAGTGGAAAGACTTCAAGTGCAAGAATTTTTTCAAGAGCCCTAGTATGCGAAAAGGGACCAAGTGCTAACCCTTGTGGAGAATGCTCTCAATGCTTATCTTCGCTTAATGGTTCTAATATAGACATTATAGAAATGGATGCAGCAAGCCATAGAAGCTTAGAAGATATACAAGAGCTTATCGAGCAAGTCAAATACGCTCCATCTTTAGCTAGATTTAAAATTTTTATTATCGATGAAGTGCATATGCTCACCCCGCAAGCTGCAAATGCTTTACTTAAGACCTTAGAAGAGCCACCAAGTTATGTAAAATTTATACTAGCAACAACCGATCCTTTAAAACTTCCTGCTACAGTTCTTTCAAGAACACAGCATTTTAGATTTAAGCAAATTTCTACCCATGATATCTTAAATCATCTTGAGTGGATTTTGGAAAAAGAAAATATTAGTTATGAAAAAGAAGCTTTAAAACTCATTGCAAGAAGTGGAAATGGTTCTTTAAGAGATACCCTAACCTTACTAGATCAAGCCATAGTATATTGTCAAAATGATATACAAACACAAAAAATCACTGCAATGCTAGGCTTTTTGGATCCAGCTAAAATTGAAGAATTTTATCAAGCCATTTTAGCTAATGATAAAGATAAGGTTCTTGAGTTTTTAAAAGAATTTGAAGATTATGAAGCAAGTAATGTCATTGATGAGATGATATTTTTTCTAAAAGAAGCGTTTTTTGCCAAAAATAATCTTTTTTCTATGTTAATTTATGAAAGATTTTTTAGAATTCTTTCACGCGCTAAGACTATGTTAAATTCTAGTGATGATGATAGCTTTGTACTTTGCGTTATGGCTTTCATGCTTATTGAAGCAACTTATTTAAAAAGCATTGATGAGGCTATTAAAAGCTCAAAACAAGATAGCATGCCAAGTCCAAAACAACAAGAAATTCCTTCTATTCAACAAACTCCTAAAGAAGAAAAACTTAATCCTTATGAAAATCTCTTAAAAGCAATATATAAAAGAGATTATGACTTAGCTGAAGTTTTCAAAAAAACCACGCAGTTTATTTCTTTTGAAGGTAATATTTTAAGTATTAGTTCACATGCTAAAGATGATGATAGAATGGTTTTAAACAATGGTTTTAAATTAATCAAAACATTACTTCATGAGCTTTTTGGAGAAAAAACACAAATTAAAATTCAAAAAATAGAAACCATAGATACTCAAAAACTACAAGATATATTCAAAACCCCTATAAAACAAGAAGTAAAAAGCACTCCAAATTTAAATGAGCATTTTGAAAATTTTAAAAAAGACGCTAAAAAATATGATCCTAAAGATGAAACCAAAGAAGCTCTTAACAAGCTCTTTGGTCCTCCGACAATACAAAATTAAAAACTACCATTGATTGAAATATAAATTCTTCTTCCCTCTTCTATGCGATTATAAGTATTTACCCAAACATCTTTGCCATCACTCTTATAAGAATCCCAATCATTTGTAAAACTTTTATCAAAAAGATTATAAATTGCTGCATTAATGTTCCATTTTTTATTAATATCATAACGCACACCCATAGAAGCTAAAAAGACATCTTGATAATATTCTCTATTAATATTTGTATCACCCATATAACGATCTATTTGCCATTCACCTTTTACCCATGAAGTGAATTTATTAAAGATATTATAACTTGCTTTTAACACGATATTGTGTTTTAAACTATCAATTTCTGGTTTTCCTATCACAGCCTTATCTTGTGCATCTTTTACTTCACTATCAAGATAAGTATAAGCTAGATCTAAATTTAAATGCTCTATAGGAGTAATCCCCGCTCCAAGCTCTATACCCTTATATTCAACCTTGCCATGATTAATCGCTTGATAGCATGTATCAGCCTCGCATTTTCCAATACCCGAAATCATACTATCTTTGCCGAATTTTTGACTAGAAATTTTATCTTTAAAATTTGTTAAAAAGCCAGTTGCTGAAATATAAAATAAATCATTATTATAAACAGCAGCTAGTTCATAATTAAGCGAGGTTTCTTCTTTTAAATTCGGATTTCCATACATAGGATATTTACCCTGTCCGCTATAATTATAAGCACCAGCTATCAATCTATTAGCATATGGGGTTCTAAAGCCTGTTGAAACACCACCTTTTAAAGTAAGTTCGCTAGTGGGATTATAAACCAAATAAGCTCTTGGAGAAATATTATTTCCAAAAATTTCATGATAATTATATCTTGCACCAAAAGTAAATCTTAAATCATCTCTTATACTATACTCATCTTCTGCAAAAAAAGCTAATAAATACTGATCAAAATTCGTAGGATTAGCGATTTTATCTTGCATTTTTTCAAGTCTATATTCACCACCCACGCTTAAAATATGGCTTTGACCTAAAGGAATAACTGATTTTGTATCTAAAATAATATCTTCAGCAACTATATTTCTATTTTGTCCTAAAAATGGTTGTGTTTTTTGACCAACCACCTCGCGTCCATCATTACTTACACGGTTATACTGCAAGGTAGAAGTAATCGAAAAATCTTCATACACACCCTCATGACTTAGGTAAGTTACCAACTTATCTACTTGCATAGTGTCTGTATAGCCACCTGTTAAGGCCCCATTATCACCAGATGGTTTAGTCAGCGTTCCTAGTTGTCCTTTTTTATTATCATAATGATTTCTTGAAAAATCAATATCAAATATCAAGGTATTATAATCATCTACTAAATAATTTAACCGAGTTCCTAAGTTAAAATTATTAGATTTTGTAGGGCTTTGTGCTTGATCACCTTGTACTCTTTGACCACTCCCATTACTAAATTCAACGTTAGATTGCTCCCTATAAAACTCTCTAAAGCGCAAGGTTAATCCTAGACGATCATTCATCAATGGACCACTTGAATATATACTTGTACCATAAGTATTACCCCATTCTTTATGTGCATTAAAAATACTATCTAAACTAACTGATGTTTCCCATTTATCGCTTACTTTTTTTGTGATGATATTTACAACACCACCTAAAGCTTCAGAACCATATAAAGTACTCATTGGTCCTTTTATCACTTCTATTCTTTCTATACTAGAAATTGGAGGTAAGAATGAATTTGAAATTTCATTAAAACCATTAGGCCCGACTTCTCCACCTATCCCTTGACGGCGCCCATCGATTAAAATTAAAGTGTATCCGGTAATACCTCTCATGGTAATGTTATAAGATCCAGTTTTTCCCTTGCTAGCAAATAAATCCACACCAGGAATATCAGCAATAGCTTCGGCAACATCTCTATAAGGCTTACTTTCTAAATCTTTTTTGCTAATCACATTTATAGTAGCAGGAGCTTCTTTAATATCTTGAGAAAAACCAGAAGCACTTACTATGGAGCTATCTAATAAAACTTCTTGCGATAAAGCATTACAGACCAAAAAACTAGCAACACAAAACGATAAACAATGTTTTTTCATTATTTCCTTTCTTAAATAAACAAAATTTTCAAAATTGGTATATTATGATAATAATTATTAATTTAAAATAAATTTATTGTATCAATTATGATAATTGTTATTAATAAAAAATTTAACTTTTAGTAATATAATCACAAAAAATTTAAAATGAGGATATGATGGAATTTTTAAAAACTTATATTGACTTAATTATATTTGTAGTTTTAGGGATAATGGCATTTATTGCTATATGGTGTACTATAGAACGTATATTGTTTTTTAGAAAAATTAAACTAAATGATTATCAATGTCAAGAAAAATTTGATGATGCAATTAGTGAAAATCTTACTATGCTTTATATCATTTACACTAATGCTCCTTATGTAGGACTTTTGGGAACTGTAGTGGGGATTATGATTACATTTTATGATATGGGTGCAAGTGGGAATATTGATGTTAAATCTATTGTTATTGGTTTATCATTGGCATTAAAAGCTACAGCATTAGGAATTTTAGTTGCCATTCCTTCTTTAATGGCTTATAATGGATTGCTTAGAAAAATATCAACCTTGAGTAATGCATATCGTATTTTTAAGGATAAAAATGCTTAAATTACCAAAAAATGAAGGTTTAAACATCATTCCTTTTATAGACATAATGCTTGTTTTACTAGCTATTGTTTTAAGCATATCCACTTTCATAGCACATGGTGAAATCAAAATCAATCTACCACAAAGCGAAAATTCAAATTCTATAAATGAAAACAAAGACAAAGTGAGTATTTTGATTGATAAAGAAAATAAATTTTATATTGATGGAAAAGCAATCTCCCTAGAAGAAATAAAAGTAAAATTTGACACTATAGATTCTAAAACCTTAGTGGAATTAAAAAGCGATAAAGAAGCAAAATTTGAAAGTTTTGTAAAAATTATTGATATTTTAAAAAATAAAAATCATGAAAATTTTCAAATTTTAACAGAGCAAAAAAGATGAAAACATTTATAAATAATCATAAAAATCAGTCATTTTTTATCACTTTATTTCTTTTTTTACCTTTATTTTTTGTTTTTATTCATACCAAGAATTTTTTGCATATACAACACAGCACTACAAAAGAGGCAAAATTTAATATAGCTATAAAACAGTTTTTACAAGATTCCCCTAAGCCAAAAACCGAACAGCCTAAACAAGAAAAAATAAAAAAACTAGAACAAACAAAAGAAAAATCTGTTATTCAACCTAAAAAAGTAAATACTTTAACTAATACCAAGATAACAAATCAATTAAATGAAGAAATAAAACCTCAAAAAACTTTAACCCAAGAAAAAAACACTCCAACAACTTCTCAAGAAAGCATATCTTTAACTAATAACAATGAACTTTTAAAAGAAGTCAAACAAGCTATAGATAAAGCTTTAATCTATCCTAGACAAGCCAAAAAAATGCAAATGAGTGGTGAAATTTTAGTAGAATTCACATGGACTAAAGATAAAAATCTATTAAACTTAAAAATATTAAAACCATCAAAATATAAATTATTGAACGATAGTGCCTTAGAAACTATACGTATAGCGTCTAAGAATTTTCCACAATATGAAAAAACTTTTCATATAAGAATACCCTTAATATATAAAATAAACTAAGCAAAATTGCTTAGTTTGTCGTGATTAAATTATGTCCTTTATAGATCCCATAAATTTTATAATCTCCATTTTTAAGCATTAAAACTACAGGATATTCTTCTTCGTAACCTTGCTCCATCCCAGGACTTCCTTGAGGCATACCAGGAGCAGAAATACCTATAACATCTTCAGGTTTATTTTTCAAAAGCCAAGCAACTGCATCTTCAGGAACATGTCCTTCTATAGCATAACCATCAATTACGCCAGTATGGCAACTTTGATACATAGGCTGAATATTCATTTTTTCTTTTGTTTTTAAAAAATCCTCGCTTTTATGTATTTGCACTTTATAGCCTTTATCTTTCATATAATTAGCCCAAAGATCACAACATCCACAAGTAGGACTTTCGTAAATATTTAATAATTTATCTCCACTCATTAAAGCTATACTTGATAACACTAAAACACTAATAATTTTCTTCATAATATTCCTTTATCATAAATAATTACATAAAAACGTCTGATGTTTTAAGAGTCGTTTTTTGCTTTTCTTCAAATTGCGCTTGTGCTATTAACTGTTTAGGACTCAATTGAATATTGATATGAGAAATTTTATCTTGCAAACTACTTTGTATATTTTCTTTAATTTGCTCTTCTACTTTCTCTTTTATCTTTTCTTTGTATTTTTCATTACTTTCTGTAAATTTTTTCTCATATTTACCGGTCTCTTTATTATAATACATTTCCTCTCTGTATTCTTTCAAGGCATTCTCTGAAGCTTCTTTTGCTTCTTGAAACAATCCCTTTAAAGGTCTATCATACAAGCTATTTTTTTCTTGGATACTTGAATTTAATTCAAGTGAAAATGCTTGTTCTTGATGGGATTGCATAGTTTGTTTTTCATTTTTTTGTTTTGAACTAAAAATATCATATGAGTGATTAAAAAATCGATTTTCCTCTATACGAAACATCTTTATGCTCCTGAATAAAATTATAAATCACAACAAGCAAAAAATATTCCAATATATAAGTTACAAACCTATAAAACAATAAATTTTTATAGGTTTAATAACATATGTCAAAACTAAAACTTAATAAAAAAAGAAATAATGAAAATTAAAAATAAAGCAAACAGTTGCGAAGGTCTTTGAAATTTATTTGAATCCTTTAAATTTGATCCTTCAACCAAGGGTATTACAGTTGACAAAGCAGCAACGGGTCCTCCTGTTAAAAAGTATTGAGCTATAGAAGCTCCACCCGCTGCTACAAACGCCAAAGCAAAATTATAATCACAAACCTCCATAGTAGCTTGTAAGAATGGCAACAAAATAGCTGAGCTCGCACCATAACTTTGTGTTATAAATCCAGCAAAAACAGCTACTATAAACATTGCTTGAACTGGAGCTACATTTAAAATTGGCTCAAAGATAGTTGCAATAGTTTTTGCTAATCCTATTTCTTTAATCACAGCACTCATAAATAAAAATGTTATAGTCGCAACCAACGGAATAGCTATCTTATTAACTCCATCTATCATATTTTTTTCTGCATTAAAAATATTGACCCTGCTAAGTACAATTGTTAAGATACTAGAAAATACCCCCAATAAAAAAATAGGATATCCTAAAATAAAACCACCAAATAAAACAATAAAAGGCAAAAAAATAACATAGACACTATGTTTACTATTTTGATTTTCTATTTCTTTTACTATTTCTTGTATTTTATTCTTATCAATAACTACAAAATTTTTCCTCTGATAAATTTTAGACCGAAACGCTGAACATAAAATTAAACTCACTGTAACAAAAATAGCAAAAATATTAATCAAACCAAAACCAATATTAGTAGCCCCAATAATCGCAACTTGCGTTGGGTGAGTAAAACCACCAAAATTACCAAGGTGGCCAGCATGCCCATGTATAGCAGCAGAATGATTCGGATTCATACCTAATAATACTGATGGTTTTGCGGTAATTACGGCTGTTACAGATGGTTGAGTAAAACCTGTCAACATTCCTATAACTCCAGCACATATAGCACTAGCAGAAGCAATTCCTTCTCCTCCACCAATTCTTCTACCAAATTTTATGATAATTTTTATAATATCATCCATAAATCCACTTGACTGCATTATACCTATAAACATCAAAATACCAGTCATATCTAAAATAACAGGATTTAAACCTGCAAGCAAAAGAGAGTTTATAAGAATATTATCTGAATCTAACATTGCAATCAAAACGCTTATTGTTGTACCAACAACAGCAGTTAAATACAATGGGGTCTTTCCAATTACCATTAAAAAAAGAGTAATACACATAAATATTTGTGAAATAAACAAATAGCTCATATTATTTCCTAACTAAAAATACATATAATAAGAATTAAATTCTTTTAATATGTCTTCTTTATTAAAACCAATTGATAACAATAAAGTTAGAAATATTCTAGCTTTCATACAGTCAAAAAAACCACCCATAATAAAACCATTTTTTTGCAAATCAATTTCACTACCCTTATATGAGTATGTATTATAAGCAGTAGGACCGCTTCCTGTTCTAGTTGTAACAATGCATGGTATATTTAAATTTAATGATTTTACTTTTTCAATAAAGTCAAATGAAACATGTCCCGCACCAAAGCCATTTATTATCAAGCCATGAAAACCAGATAAATTATCTAGAAAATAATCATCCCCAGATAAACAAGTAGGTATAATAGCAATTTTTTTATCCATTTTGTTTGGAATTTTATAAATTTTATATCTATATATTGGTGCAATATATTTTACTTGTTTTTCATATATGTATCCAATATTACCCCCATTGATGGATTTAAAAGTTTCAAGAGAAAAAGAGTTACTTTTATGTAAAAATCTTGGCAAATATATCACATGATTAAACACAACTAAAACACCTCTTTTTCTAGATAAGTTACTACTTGCAACAAGAATTGATTGGTATAAATTACTAGACCCATCACTCCCAATCTCACTTGGATTCTTCATAGCTCCAGTTACAACTATAGGAACTTCTTCATCCCACAATAAGCTTAATAAAAATGCACTTTCCTCTAATGTATCAGTACCTTGTGTAATTACTATCCCATCTGAGCGATTCTTAACTTCATCTTTTGCTATTCTAATAATCTCTAAAACATTCTCAAATTTTAAAGATGGACTCGGAATGGATAATATGCTTTTTGTTTCTATACTTATATTATCCGTCATACCAATACCATCAACTAAGGCTTTTGCATTTAATTTAGGACTAACACCTCCTGATTCATCTTTCAACATACAAATAGTACCACCAATACTTAAAACACTAATTTTCATCAACCCCTCCTTTTTTAAAGTAAGCTAAATGTAAATCAATTATACAATTGACTTAAAATTAACTTATTCTCATTATTATTTCAAAATATCAGGAAGCTCATTAATAATATTGAGTTCTAAAAGTTTCTTATAAACAGCTTTGGTATTTGCTTTAGCTGTATATTTTTCAGAATAATAACCATTAACAACTCTAAAAAGACTCATGTAGTCTAAATCATATTTTTGAGCAAACTTTTTAAGATTAATATTATTATCTTCAAAATATTTTTTTAACAATTACTATCCTTTCATTTTGTAATTTTTATTTCAAATTGATTTTTTTAAGATACAATTTAGAAATATATTTTATACATTATATAGTTATTTTATTTATATGTCAATAATTTATAAATAAAATAACTATATTTAGAAAGCGGTGAATGGAAAATTTTAAAACATTAGTAGAAGAAATGAAGCTTTATTTTAATGTTACTAGTTTAGAAATGGTAGCTGAGAAATTAGGTCTTAAAAAATCTACTGCAATAGGCTGGAGACAACGAAAAAGGATATCTTCACATGCTATATTAAAATTTAATCAACTAAAATATAAACAAAATAACTATATAAATTCAGTTGATAAGAATTTACAACAAACTGAAAAAATAAACAATAAAGATACAATATTGATTCCATTTTATAAAAACTATTATCTTTCATCGGATTTTATTAGTAATAGCAACATCATTACACAAACCATACCTTTTAATAAAAATGAATTAAATCACATGTTTAATTTACAAGAATTTTTAAAGATAGGTATTGTCTCTATGATAGGGAATAGCATGGAGCCCACGATAAAAGAAGGAGAAATGATTGTATTTCAAAAAGATAACTCGAGTATAGAAGGTGGTATATATATTGTTGAATATCAAAAAGAAATTTTAATTAAAAGATTAAAAAAAAGACCCTTATGTTTGATTAGCGATAACAAAGAATATCCTAATATCAACATTAAAAAATCTAACGAATTAAAAATCATAGGAAGAATTATTGGAGCATATAAAATTAATTATAAAAAATTATAAATAAAATTTTATTTATATTATTACTCTCATCAAAATTTACAATACTCCTAATATCAGCTATAGTATATTTAAAGTTAATAGCTTCCCTAAACCTTTACCAATAATTCCACCTCTAATGACATTACCTAGACTTAAAAACTCATCTTGCAAACCTTTTCTTTGAGCTTTTAATTCCGCTCTTAAATTGGTATTGAGTTTAAGAGTGTTTAATTCTTTTTGTAATCCACTAATACAGAGTTTAGTTTTTGCTGCTATTTTTTCTAAATTACTAAAATCTTTAACCACCTTACCAACAGCACTTGCATTTTTAATTGCTAAACCTAAAACAACACCAATTCCAATACTTCCAGCATTTTCCACATTCAACCCTTTTTAAGTGTTTGTATTTTAAAATCTTTGCTATGAAAGTTTTAAAATTTATTAACGATGATACAATTTCGCACATTGCTTTATTGCTAACAACACTTATACCTACTTTTTTAATAAGTTATCAAAGTGCAAATGATGGTTTTTTCAATACAATAGCTATTTTTATCTTTTCTTATTTTATAGGCATTATCATAACTGCTATTTTAATGATGATTGTGCCACCTATTGCCTTATTGCTTATTTTACCCACTTGGCTAATTGTAATAAGTTTAGATTTTATTCTTTTTGTTATTTTAAAGATTTATTCTTTTAAAAATAAAACAATTAAAAACTCTTAGTTTTTAACAACTCTTTTGCTATTTCTAAAGCTTTTTCAAATTCTTCCAAATCTAAATCTAACACCTCATTTAAACCCCAATTTAAACTATGGCTTATAAGAGCTATAGCTTCTAAGCTATAACTCCTGCTTCTTGCAAAAAATCTTTAAGAGCGTTTTCTTATTTTATTTATAAATGCAACTATCGTATAAATACTTATTCCATTTCTTTATTCGCTTTTATTGGTAGTATTTTAATTTTTCGCTCAAATATTTTCTTATATTTTAATTACTTACATACAAATATCAAATTATTGTAATAAAATACAAAAATATAAAATAAATCACAAAATAAAGAATGAGCTATCACTTAGAAAAGTAGATAAAAACAGAAAAGATCTTAAAACTTGAAAAATAATAGAGTAGTGTGAAAACTTGCACCCTAATACAATGTATCCTAGAATTGATTATCACACTCTCAGTTACTACATTATAACCATCAATTTTATCTAATTAAAATAATTCTAGCTTTACTAAACCAAAAAGAAGTTTAAATGGCCTTAGTCTTGGTAGAATTTGAATTTAAAGTTTTAAATTTTGATAATTTAGAAAGAAGTTGCGATTGCAAAATTACTAATTAAATAGAATTAATAACCATAGTGCTTTATTTATAAGTTCTAAGAAAAATAAGAAATACAAGGTAAAACCCTACTTTAATTACAAAAAAATTATAGAGGAGGCTAAGAGTTTATATAAGCCTGATTTAGAGCAATTATTATCTAGAGTTTGGCTTAAGAATGCAAAATTAATAGCTGATAAATTAACAGAAGAAAACGATTTTTTTAAAAAACAAACCGATCAAATGATACAAGAAAAAATAAAAGAAGCGTATCAAATTTTATCATTACCACTAACTATTAAGCAATATAATATTAATAGAAAAAATGCATCATATTTTAGCAATTCATTAATAGGATTAATTTCAGATAATTCTTATAATACGCTTGAGAATTTAGATCTTGTTTTTAATTTAGAAAAAGAAGAGCACGAAGTTTTTAATTATATAAGAGAAAATGTTGATTTTTTAAATCTAATAAAAAAATATTATACTTATATATCAAGACTTGATTTTTTGCAACATTTTGAAAATTTGGTATTCAATGAAGGAAAGACAGAAACAAAAGAAAGAACAGAGTTGCATAAAATTGTAGAAAATAATTTATGGTTATTTGATGAAGAATATTTAAATATTGATTTTTTTAGCGATCAATCATTAAAAGGAATTTTTACTGAAATAAAATTGCCAATAAATACAGATGATGAAAAAGAGTTAAATAAAATTTCGGATATTTTCATACCTCGCACTAAAGATAATGAGTTGATACTTATTGAATTAAAATCGCCAAAAACAAAAATTACTTTATCAACACTTCATGATGTGTTTAATAAATATATTATTAAAATTCTTAATTCACTATCAAAGCAAAAAAGTAATATTAAATACATAAGAGCCATATGCATTTCATCAGAAAAGCAAGAGTATCTAGGAAAGATGGATGACAGTAATTATATCGTATAGGCAATGACTTGGAAAGAAATAATCAGTACAAGAAAAAAAGAACTAGAATATCGTATAAAAGATATTAAAGGTTGTTTATCTTTGTCAAAATATCAAAATATTTACGATTTTAAAGAAAAGGAAATAAATAAAGAAAGAGTTGATAATTTAAAAAGAATATAAAAGTTTAAATATTTATCTAAGAAAAATATTAAGATGCAAATAAAATGTATTTATATATTTTACACATAAAAAAATAGTTTTCTACAATCTTTATAAAAATTATTATATAGTTTTTACTTTAGAAATCAAAGTGGAAAAACGAGACTTTGATTTGAAAAGCGGTTTTAATAATCCTAACCCAATTAAAAAATTAAAACCAAATTTAGAAACTATACTAAAAAATAAAAACATAATTTATCAGATTAATAAAAACCAAAAATACAAATCAATAACAACCAAAAACC
>NZ_JANQDB010000010.1:0-51347 GCF_024723675.1 Campylobacter sp. 1569 | reverse complement strand
GTGCCTGATTTTTCAAAATTAAGTGTTAATTCTATATTAGATGCATTAGGTCTTGCATTTTTTAGTATGTCTTTGGGTGTTTGTGTGATTTTAACTTATGCAGCAAGTTTACCTGATAAAACAAATTTTATAAGTAGTGCTTTAAATATTATCATTATTAATACTATCATTGGTTTAATGATGGGGCTTATTGTTTTTACTTTTATATTTGAATTTGGAGCTGATCCTACTCAACAAGGCCCAGGGCTTATATTTATATCATTAACAACGCTTTTTGCAAAATTAGGACTTTTGGGAAATATTTTAGCTGTAGCTTTTTTTATTGCATTGTTTTTTGCAGGGATTACTTCAGCTATTTCCATGATAGAACCTTTTACTTTTTATCTTATAAATCGTTATCAAATTTCAAGAAAAAAAGCTTTGGTTTTTGTGGGTATGATTGTTTATTTTCTTGGAAGTTTATCTATACTTTCTTTTTATCACGTAAGTGCATCAAGTTTAAATTTCTTTGGAAAAAGCTTTTTTGATATTTTAGACTTTTTCATACAAAATTTATTAATGCCAATTTCTGCTTTAATTACAGCATTTTTTGTAGGTTTTGTACTTAAAAAAGAAGCTTTGCAAATTTTATTTCAACCATTTATGCGCGGGGTGTATTTTGAAATTTGGTATATCTTTTTAAGATACATTTCTCCATTAGCGGTTGTTTTAATCATGGCTAGACAGCTTTTTTTCTAAGGTATTAAAATGAATGATAAATTTTCTAAAATAGGTTTTGTATTAGCCGTTGCAGGCGGGGCTATAGGGCTTGGAAATGCTTGGAAATTTCCAACCTTAGTAGGTCAAAATGGTGGTTTTGCCTTTGTGCTTTTGTACTTGCTTTTGACTATTAGTATAGGATTTTGTGTATTTTTGGCTGAAATTGCCATGGGAAGATTAAGTCAAAGTGATCCTGTCAATGCTTATAAAAGCTTAGCAACTAAGTATGCTCAAAAATGGAAATTTGCTGGATTTTTTATGCTTGGTGGAATTTTCGTATTATCTTTTTATCTTGTTATTATGGGTTGGGTTTTAAAATACATGATAACTTCGATTTATTATCTACCTAGCAATACTCAAGAAGCAGGAGTTTTATTTGGAAATTTAATACAAAATAGTATTTTAGAAAGTAGTTTGTATTTTTTAATTGCTTTTTTTCTTACTTTATTTGTTGTTTCAAGAGGGGTTAAGAGTGGTATAGAAAAACTGAATGTTTGGATTATGCCAAGTTTGTTTATCATGCTTGTTTTAATGCTAGTGTATTGTTTTTTTCAAGATGGTTTTAAGGAAGCTTTTGCCTATTTGTTTTATCCTGATTTTACCAAACTTAGTTTAAACTCTGTTTTAACAGCTTTAGGTCTTGCTTTTTTTACTTTATGTTTAGGTATAGGTTGTATTACCACTTATGCAGCTTCATTAAAAGATGATACAAATTTAATTACAAGCTCAATTGTAATTGTGCTTTTAAATATCAGTATAGGTTTGATGATGGGGCTTATTGTTTTTACCTTTATATTTAAATTTAATGCCAATCCCGCAGAAGGTGCTGGACTTGTATTTATATCTTTAACAACTTTGTTTTCTAATTTAGGCACTATTTTCGGGCATTTTTTAGCCTTTTATTTTTTCTTAGCTTTATTTTTTGCAGGAATTACTTCAGCAGTTTCTATGATAGAACCTTTTACTTTTTATCTTGTGAATGAATATAAAATTTCAAGAAAAAAAGCTTTGGTTTTTATAGGTTTTGTAGTTTTTCTTTTAGGGATGAGTTGTATTTTATCTTTTAGTGCTAGTTATGGAGCTAGTTTTAGCTTTTTTGGTCTAAGTTTTTTTGATATTTTGGATAAATTAACTTCTAATTTTATGCTCCCGCTTGGAGCGATTGCAAGTGCTATTTTTGTGGGATTTTTTGTAGATAAAATGAAAATCTATAATTTATTTTCTAAATTTATGAGTAAAGCTATTTTTGAAGTATGGTATTTTTTACTTAGATTCGTTGCGCCTGTTGCGATTATTATCATTATGTTAAATCAAATTTTATAAATTTATTTTTTAAGAAAGTAGAGTTATAATTGCAAAGATGTAAAAATAAGGAAAAATTATGGCTAAAAAATTAATTGATGTAATGGATACCACATTTAGAGATGGTTTTCAATCTGTTTATGGTGCTAGAGTTTTAATGAATGACTTTTTTCCTGCCCTAGAAGCAGCCAAAGAAGCAGACATTAAGCATTTTGAATTTGGTGGTGGAGCAAGGTTTCAAAGCTTATTTTTTTATTTAAATGAAAATGCTTTTGAAATGATGGATAAATTTAGAGCCATTGTTGGAAAAGAAGCAAATTTACAAACCCTTGCAAGAGGGGTTAATACTGTAGCACTTGATACAGGTAGTAAAGAAATTATTGACTTGCATGCAAAAATGTTTGCAAAACATGGCACAACCACCATAAGAAATTTTGACGCATTAAATGATGTAAATAATTTAAAATTTAGTGGAGAATGTATAGTTAAGCATGGTTTAAAACATGAAATTACTATTACTTTAATGGATTTACCTCCAAAATGTAAAGGTGCGCATGATGTACCTTTTTATGAAAGAATTTTAAAAGAAATCTTACAAGCACAAATTCCTTTTGATAGTATTTGTTTTAAAGATGCAAGTGGAACTTCAAATCCAAATAAAATTTATGAAGTTATTAAAATGGCTAGAAAAAACCTGCCTGAAAATATGCATATAAGATTACATACGCATGAAACTGCAGGGGTGAGTATAGCATGCTATTTAGCAGCTTTAGAAGCAGGTGTTGATGGTATAGATTTAGCTGCAGCTCCTGTTAGTGGTGGTACTTCTCAGCCTGATATTTTAACCATGCTTCATGCTCTAAAGGGAAGTAATTTTGATCTTGGTTTGGACGAAGAGAAAATTTTAAAATATGAAGAAGTATTAAAAGATTGTTTAAAAGATTATTTTTTACCACCTGAAGCAACAGCGGTAAATCCTTTAATACCTTTTTCACCTATGCCAGGTGGGGCATTAACTGCTAATACACAAATGATGAGAGATAATAATATTTTAGATAAATTTCCTCAAGTTATAAAAGCCATGCAAGAAGTAGTAGAAAAAGGTGGTTATGGCACTTCGGTTACTCCTGTATCGCAATTTTATTTTCAACAAGCTTTTAATAATGTAATGTTTGGACCTTGGAAAAAAATAGCAGATGGATATGGAAAGATGGTTTTAGGATATTTTGGAAAAACACCCGTTGCTCCAGATCCTGAAGTAATTAAGCTTGCAAGCGAGCAGTTAAAATTAGAGCCAACTACAAAATTAGCAACAGATATTGCCGATGCAGATGAGAGTAAAAGCATAGCTTATATTAAAAACTTATTGGAAAAAGAAAATTTAGAAACAAGTGAAGAAAATATTTTTATCGTTGCAGCTTGTAAAGAAAAAGGCATAGCTTTTTTAAAAGGCGAAGCTAAGGTTAATGTTAGAAAAAATAGCAAATTAAAACCAAGTCTTGTTAATGAAAATCAATTTACCGTTTCAGTTAATGGTAACAAATACCATGTGGAAGTAAGTGCAGGTTTTGATAGAGATGTTAATGTTAAAAGTGCTGTAAAAGTAAGTAGCAACAACACAGAAGCTAAAAAAGTCCAAACGAGTGATAATGCTATTGTTGCAAGTATGAATGCAAATGTATTTAAAATTTTAGTCAAAGAAAATGATAGTGTAAAAGCAGGGCAAGTTGTAGCTGTACTTGAAGCTATGAAAATGGAGATTGAAGTTAATGCAAGTAAAGATGGAGAAATTGCAGAACTTTTAGTAAATGCTGGTGAGAGTGTAAGTGAAGGCCAAGCTTTAATGACTTATAAATAAGGAGGCAAAAATGATAGGTTTAGAAAATTTAGGTTTAGAAAATATCGGACAAGTTTTTCATAATCTTAGTTATGATGAGCTTTTAAAACACGAAAAAAACAATAATGAAGGTGTATGTACTAAAAATGGTACTTTTAGTGTGGATACGGGAATTTTTACCGGAAGAAGTCCTAAGGATAAATATTTTGTAAAACAAGATCCTTCACAAAAATATATTGCTTGGGGTAAGATTAATCAACCTATTAGTGAGAAGTTATTTGAAAAACTTTTAGCAAAAGCTAAAAAACAACTTAGTAATAGTGATATTTATATCCAAGATGCATATTGTGGAGCTTCATTAAAAAGTCGTAAAGCTGTGCGTTTTGTAACTCAAATTGCATGGCAAGCGCATTTTGTAAAAAATATGTTTATTCGTCCAAAAGAAGAAGAACTTAGTGAGTTTAAACCTGATTTTGTGGTGTATAATGCTTGCAAATGTATTAATGAAGATTATAAAAAAGATGGTTTAAATTCAGAGGTTTTTGTCATTTTTAACATAGAAAAAAATATAGCAGTAATTGGTGGAACTTGGTATGGTGGAGAGATGAAAAAAGGAATTTTTTCTATGATGAATTATTGGCTTCCACTTGAAAATAAACTTTCTATGCATTGTAGTGCTAATGTTGGAGAAAAAGGTGATGTAGCGCTTTTCTTTGGACTTAGCGGTACAGGTAAAACTACTCTTTCAACTGATCCAAAAAGAAAATTAATAGGCGATGATGAGCATGGTTGGGATGATGAGGGTGTGTTTAATTTTGAGGGAGGTTGTTATGCAAAATGCATTAACCTTGATCCTCAAAGTGAGCCAGAAATTTATGGAGCTATAAAGCAAAATGCACTTTTAGAAAATGTAGTTTTAAAAGATGATTTAAGCGTTGATTTCAATGATGGTTCTAAAACTGAAAATACTAGAGTTTCTTATCCGATAGAGCATATTTTAAATCACGAGCCAAGCCTTAGTGCAGGTCATCCTAGTAATATCATTTTCCTTTCAGCGGATGCTTTTGGTGTTTTACCTCCGGTTAGTAAGCTTAGTAAAGAACAAGCAATGTATTATTTTCTAAGTGGTTATACTGCTAAAGTAGCAGGAACTGAAAGAGGCATTACCGAACCTGTTGCGACTTTTTCAGCTTGTTTTGGAGAAGTGTTTTTGCCATTACACCCAACTGTTTATGCAAAACTTTTGGGCGAAAAAATCAGCAAGCATAATGTAAATGTTTATCTGGTAAATACTGGTTGGAGCGGTGGAGCTTATGGTGTAGGTAAAAGAATGAGCATTAAAGCTACTAGAGCTTGCATTAATGCGATTTTAGATGGTAGCATACAAAATTGTGAGTTTGAAAACTATGATTTATTTAATCTTGCAGTTCCAAAAGAATTAGCGGGTGTAGAAAGTAAGCTATTAAATCCTATTAATACTTGGGAGGATAAAAAAGCTTATGAAAAAACTAAATTAAAGCTTGCGAAAATGTTTATAGAAAATTTCAAACGCTATGAAGATGTAAAAGAAGGAGCAGAATTTAAATTAGCTGGTCCTGCTATCTAAAAAGAGTTAAGCTCTTTTTAGAATAGTGATTCAGGATTGATTTGGGTTTCTTTATTTTTTGGAAGCTCAAATCCACCTAACATATGAAAATGTAAATGGAAAACTTCTTGCCCGCTATTTTTCCCACAATTTGTGATTAATCTATACCCGCTTTTATCTAGTCCTAAAAGAGTAGCTAGTTCTTGGATAAATTGTGTCATTTCACTCATTAATTCAGGTCTTAATTCTTGAAAGTTTTCAAAATGCTCTTTTGGAATGATTAAAATATGAATAGGTGCTTTAGGATTGATATCATGAAAAGCTAAAAATTTTTCACTTTCTAAAACTTTATTAGCAGGGATTTTTCCTTCTACGATTAGTTCAAATACGGTTTTTTCTCTCATTTAGTAATCCTTTTTTTTGTTATTTTTTGCTAATTTTAAATAATTTTACATTAGAATGTTTAAAAAAAATTTAGTTGGAGCTAAAATTGCAAGATATGATAGAAAAAATTGCTTCTGTAAATACTTTAGCAGAGCTTGAAAATATAAAAGTAAGTGTTTTAGGAAAAAAAGGTATTTTGACTTTAGAATTTGCAAAGTTAAAAGATTTGCAAGGTGAAGAAAAAAAAGAATTTGCCAATGGTTTAAATAAAACAAGAGATGAATTTAATGAGGCTTATCAAATAAAATTAAAAGAATTAGAAGAAAAAGCTTTAAATGAAAAAATGAAACAAGATGTGCAAGATTTTAGCTTTTTTGATGAAACTTCAAATGCAGGTGCTTTGCACCCAATCATGCAAACTATGGATAAAATCATAGAATATTTTACAGCTTTAAATTTCAGTATAGAAAAAGGGCCTTTGATTGAGGATGATTTTCATAATTTTGAAGCATTGAATTTACCACAAAATCATCCTGCAAGAGATATGCAAGATACTTTTTATTTTGAAGATAAAACCTTGCTTAGATCTCAAACTTCTCCAGTTCAAATTAGAACTATGCTATCTCAAAAACCACCTATTAGAATGATAGCACCAGGTGCAGTTTTTAGAAGAGATTTTGATATTACTCATACCCCTATGTTTCATCAAGTAGAAGGACTTGTGGTAGAAGAAGGCGATAAGGTAAATTTTGCAAATTTAAAAGATATGCTAGAGCATTTTTTAAAACATATGTTTGGCGATGTAAAAGTGCGTTTTAGACCAAGTTTTTTTCCATTTACAGAGCCATCTGCTGAAGTAGATATTTCTTGTGTGTTTTGTAAAGGTTGTGGATGTAGGGTTTGTAAGCAAACAGGATGGCTTGAAGTTTTAGGATGTGGCGTTGTTGATCCTAATGTTTATAAATTTGTTGGTTATAAAAATGTAAGTGGCTATGCTTTTGGTTTGGGTGTGGAGCGTTTTGCTATGCTTTTACATAAAATTCCTGATTTGCGTTCTATGTTTGAAGGTGATTTAAGATTATTGGAGCAATTTAGATGATTATTAGTAGAAATTGGTTAAATGAATGGATTGATTTAAGTGAAATATCAACACAAACTATAGTAAATACTTTAAATTCTATAGGATTAGAAGTTGATAGTTTCAAAAGTGTTAAAGCTCCCCAAAAAGTTGTAATAGGTAAGGTTTTAGAAAAAGTTAAACATGAAAATTCAGATAAATTGAATATTTGTAAAGTAGATGTTGGGAATGAAATTTTACAAATTGTTTGTGGCGCAAAAAATGTTGATAAAGATCAATTTGTAGCCGTATCTTTAGTAGGTGCAGTGCTTCCTAGCGGACTTGAGATAAAACCTGCCAAACTTAGAGGGGTTGAATCTATGGGTATGATTTGCTCTTCTAGTGAGCTTGGTTTTGGAAAAAGCAATGAAGGTATTATGGTTTTAGATGAAAGCATGGGGGAGTTGGTTTTAGGAAAAGCTTTAAATGATTATGAACTTTTTAATGATGAATTAATTGAAATAGAACTTACTCCAAACCGCGGGGATTGCTTGAGTTTATATGGTGTTGCTAGAGATTTGAGTGCAGCACTTGATTTAAATTTAAAAGAATTAAACCCTTTAAAAGAAAGTGAAAATAGCGTAGGTATAGGAAGAATACTAAGTGTTAAAAATCAAAGTGATGTTGAAGGATTTTTTGCTTATAAGGCACTAGAGATTAAAGAAGAATTTAAGTTAAATATCACGATACAAATTCGTCTTGCTTTGATTGAAGCATATAAAAATAACAACATAGAAAATCTTTTAACTTATGCAACTCATGCAAGCGGAGTGATTTTTTGTGCTTATGATTTTCATAAGCTTTGTCAAGAATGTCAAATCGATGAAAAGATTGTTTTAGAGATTAAAACTCAAGAACATGGAGAATATGGGGTTTATTATAAAGATGAGTTGATTGCTTTAGCAGGTATAGAGCAAGAAGATAAATTTAAAATCAATGATGAGAGTAAAATCATCATTATAGAAGCAAGTTATACTCATCCTCAAACTATAGCAAATGCAATAGCCTTTTATAAAAAGAAAAATGACACTATATATCGTTCTTTAAGAGGCAGCGAGCCTAAGCTTTCTTTGGGAATGGAGTATTTATTTAATGAGTGCTTAAAAATTAGTGCAATGAGTGTTTTTTCAGGAAGCCAACAAGTTTTTAAAGAAAATGAAGCAAATATTATTGGGATTTTTGGTGCAGAGGTTGATAAAATCATTGGTATGCCTATAGATAAAAATAATTTAGTCAAAATTCTTAGAAAACTAGGCTTTGAAATAAGTGTGGTAAATGATGAACAATTTAATATTAAAATTCCACTTCACCGTAGTGATATAGTAAATATAGCTGATATTAGTGAAGAGATAGTAAGAATTATTGGTATTGATAATATCCCATCAAAAGCTTTAGAATTTAAAGAAAAAAATCGCTTAAATCAAGTATATTTTGATTATCAAGAGCTTAAAAATTTAAGATTAAAAGCAAGTAGCAATGGATATTTTGAAAGTGTGCATTATGTTTTGGATAATGAAGAAGAATTAAGTCAGCTAGGATTTAAATGTATTAAAAACAAACTCATTAATCCTATTACTAACGAACTTAATACTTTAAGAAGTACTTTAATAAATCATCTTTTAAATGCAGTAAGCTTTAATCTAAGAAATTCAAAAAAGAAAATTAAACTTTTTGAATGTGGTAGTGTTTTTGATGAGTTTTCAAACGAGCATGCTAAATTTGCGATGATCTTTAGTGGTTACAAAGAAGAAGCTAAAATCATAAATAAGGCCAAGCCTGTTTTAGTGGATTTTTATACTTTTTTAGCAGAATTAAAGAGCATTATAGGTGAGTTTAGTTTGCAAAAATCAGAATACGCATTTTTAAGCCCATATGAGCAAGCAAATGTATATAAAAATGGCAAGCGTATAGGATTTATAGGTAGAGTGCATTTAAGTATAGAAAACAAAAGAGATTTGGTTAAAACTTATATTTGTGAGCTTGATTTAGAAGGGTTAAAACAAGACTTTAAAACTGCTAAAGCTTATTCTAAATTTCCATCTATGAGCAGGGATTTAAGTATAGTTATACCTAAGGGTTTTGAATATGAAAAAATCAAACACACTATTGCTAAATTAGATATTGAAAGATTAGAAAGTTTTAGAGTAGTAGATTTATATACAGATGAGAATTTAGGCGATTTTTATAGCTTGACTATTAATTTAGTATTTAGAGATTTTGAAAAAACCTTAGAAGATAATATTATTCTTGGATATATTGATAAAATCATCAAAGCTTTAGATGATGAACATGGTTTAAAACTTCGATGAAAATCAGTCCTATTTCATCTTTTAAAGTAGAGCTTGAAGATATAGCTTCTGATAAGTCTATATCTCATCGCTTTGCTATCTTTTCTTTGCTTACCCAAGGAACTTGCAAAATTAAAAATTATTTAAAAGCCCAAGATACCTTACATACCTTAGCAATTATTCAAGCTTTGGGAGCTGAAGTTGAAGAAATTAATGGATTAATTTATATTAGAGCTCCAAAATATATAAAATCTCCAAATTGTGTTTTAGATTGTGGCAATTCAGGTACAGCTATGAGACTTTTAATAGGTCTTTTAAGTGCTATCGAAGATGAATTTTTTGTACTTAGTGGAGATTGTTATTTAAATGCTAGGCCGATGAAGCGGGTAAGTGAGCCTTTGATGAGTTTAGGAGCTAAAATTTATGGAAGAGCTAATGCAAATTTAGCACCTATTTGTATACAAGGAGCCAAGTTAGAAGGTTTTGATTTTAGTAGTAATATTGCCTCAGCTCAGGTAAAATCAGCTTTAATTTTAGCAGCTTTATTTGCCAAAAAAGAAAGTTATTTTAAAGAAATTGAGCTTTCAAGAGATCATAGTGAGATTATACTTAATAAAATGGGAGCTTGCATTGAATATTTAAATGAGGATAAAACTTTTATTAAAATAAATCCTTTAAAAGAAAAATTAAAAGCATTTGAAGTATGTGTACCAAATGATCCATCATCAGCCTTTTATTTTGCCTTAGCCGCTTGTATTTTGCCTCATTCAAAAGTAGTTTTAAAAAATGTTTTGTTAAATAAAACACGCATTGAAGCCTTTAAAATTTTAGAAAAAATGGGTGTAAAAATTACTTATAATACTACTAATGAAGATTTTGAAAGTATTGGAGAAATTTATGTTGAAAGTGCGCCCTTAAAAGCGATAAATGTGAGTGAAAATATCGCATGGTTGATTGATGAAATTCCAGCTTTGGCTATAGCTTTTGCTTGTGCAAAAGGAAAAAGTACTGTAAAAAATGCTAAAGAATTACGCGTAAAAGAAAGCGATAGAATTAAATCAATTGTATTAAATTTGCAAAAATGTGGCATAAAAGTAAAAGAATTTGAAGATGGTTTTGAAGTAGAAGGTGGCGAAGCTAAAAGTGCTAAAATAGAAAGCTTTGGAGATCATAGAATTGCGATGAGCTTTTTAATTTTAGGTTTAAGATGTGGAATGGAAGTAGATGATAGCGAATGCATTAAAACTTCTTTTCCAAATTTTATTGAGATTTTAAAGCAAATAGGAGCTAAAGTTGGAGATTGAGCTAGCAAAAAGTTATGGATTTTGTTTTGGAGTAAAAAGAGCCATTAAAAAGGCTGAGCAGATTAAAGATGCAGCTACTATAGGCCCTTTAATTCATAATAATGAAGAAATCACAAGACTTTGGAAAAATTATAATGTTAAAACATTAAATGATATCAATGAATTAAGCACAGAAAAAAAAGCCATCATTAGAACCCATGGAATTACAAAACAAGATTTAGAAAAATTAAAGCAAAAAGATATGGAAATTTTTGATGCTACATGTCCTTTTGTGACTAAACCTCAAAAAATTTGTGAACAAATGAGCAATGAAGGCTATGAAGTGGTAATTTTTGGCGATGAAAATCATCCTGAAGTAAAAGGGGTTAGAAGTTATGTAAGTACTAAGGCTTATGTAGTGCTTGATGAAAAAGAATTGCTTGATATTAAATTGCCTTCTAAAATTGCAGTGGTATCACAAACTACAAAAAAAGTAGAAAAATTTATGGAAATTGTAAATTATTTAATGCTCAGGGTTAAGGAAGTGCGTGTTTTTAATACTATATGTGATGCAACTTTTAAAAACCAAGAAGCAATCAATGAACTTGCCAAGAAAAGTGATGTAATGATAATAGTTGGAGGAAAAAATTCAGCCAATACTAAGCAACTTTTTTTAATAGCAAAAAATTACTGCGAGGATAGCTATTTAATCGAAAATGAAAAAGAAATTCAAAAAGAATGGTTTAGTGGTAAAGAAAAATGTGGTATTAGCGCGGGTGCTTCTACACCTGATTGGGTGATTAATTTGGTTTTGGAAAAAATCAAAGAATACACCAAAATTAACTAAGTTTAAAGAAAACAATACTATAATCAAGAATTAAAATTTAAAACAAAGGACCACGATGAGCGAGGTGAACAAAAAAGTTCAAAACAGACTAGAGGATATTATTATAGAAGAAGATTTTGAGCAAATGCTTGAAGAATCTTTTAAGTCTGATGAGGAGGCAACTACACAGGGTATAATTGTCGCGATTAAAGGCGATGAAGTATTTGTAAATGTAGGGCAAAAATCAGAAGGTATTTTAGCAATAGAAGAAATTCAAAACGACAAAGGCGAATTTATCTTCAAAGAAGGCGATACATTAGAAGTTGCTATAGTGGGTTCTCGCGGTGGCAGATCTTTACTTTCTCATAAAAAAGCTTTAAGAAAGCAAAAAGTTAAAGAATTTATTGATAATTATAAAGATGATGAAAGTATTTTTGATGTAAAAATCATTGGTAAAAATAGAGGTGGCTTTGTAGCTGTGGATGAAAATGGAGTAGAGTTTTTCTTACCAAAATCACAAAGTAGCTTTAAAGATTCAAACAATATCATCAATAAAACCTTTAAAGTTAAAATCATCAAAATAGACAAAGAAGCTCAAAGTATAGTAGTTTCTAGAAAAAAAATAGTAGATGAAGAAAGAAAAAAACGCAAAGAGATTATCTCAAATGTGTTAAATCAAGAAGAAATTATAGAAGGTACTGTTAAAAAAATCACTACTTACGGTATGTTTGTTGATGTAGGTGGTGTTGATGGTTTGGTTCATTATAGTGAAATTTCTTACAAAGGGCCAGTAAATCCTAGTTCATTATATAGTGAAGGCGATAAGGTTCCTGTAAAAGTGATTAAATATGATAAAGATAAAAAACATCTTTCTTTATCTATCAAACTTGCTATGCCTGATCCTTGGGATGAAATTAAAGATGGTTTAGAGGTTGGTGACACCATTAAGGTTACAGTTTCAAATATAGAGCCATATGGTGCTTTTGTTGATTTAGGAAATGATATAGAAGGATTTTTACATATAAGTGAAATTTCTTGGGATAAAAATGCTAAGAATCCAAAAGATTATATTAGCGAAGGTCAAGAGCTTGATGTGGAAGTAATTGAGATTAATGCTAAAGAAAGAAGACTTAGGGTTTCTTTAAAAAATTTATTAGCAAAACCTTTTGATGAGTTTTTAAAATCACATAAAGTAGGTGATGTAGTAAAAGGTAGTGTTACTTCTGTGACTAATTTTGGTGCCTTTGTAAAAATTGCAAATTTAGAAGGTTTATTGCACAATGAAGACGCTTCATGGAATAGAAACGATAAATGCAAAGATATGTATAAAGTTGGTGATGTTATGGAAGTTAAAATCATCAAGCTAGACAAAGAAAATCAAAAGATTTCTTTAAGTACTAAAGAATTGCAAAAAAGCCCTGTGCAAGTTTATGCGCAAAAACACCAAGTAAATGATATTATCTCAGGAAAAATTAGAGATATTAAGGATTTTGGAGTTTTTGTGGAGCTTGAAGAAGGTGTTGATGCGCTAATTCACAAAGAAGATTTAGGTAATATTGATTTTTCAAGTTTAAAAGTAGGCGATACAATAGAAGCTTTAATTGTTTTCATTGATGAAAAGAAAAATAGAATTCGTTTAAGCGTGAAAAGTCTTGCAAAAATGAAAGAAAGAGAAGCGTTAAATGAAATCAATGATAATGATAAAGTAACTTTAGGTGATATTATCAAAGATCAACTTTCATAATAAAAAATGAAAAAATATACCCTTTATGGTATTTTAGGCTTTTTAAGCTTAGCTTTATTTGTTGCTTTTGTTTTTATGGTGAGATATTTAGATGTTGGAAATCTATCTATCTCACAAAATGTTAAATATTCTTTTGATGAGATAAAAAAAGAATTGCCGCAAACTTGGCAAGATAAACTTTCAAATCTTAAAATCAATGACTTCTCTCCAGCGGCAAATGAATTTTATATGAGTTTTAATATGGATGATTCTATAGTAAAGCCAAAGCAAAAATTCTATATGCTTGATGTGAATAAAAATGATGTTTATTCTATGTTTTGTTTAAAGCAAACTTTGCATTCTTTTTTTATTAAATATACTTTAACACAGAGTAAAGATGAAGTTGCGATTTATTTAGATACAGATAATGAAAAAGTTTTAAATGCACTGATCGACAAATTAAAAATTTACAACATAAATGCAAAATTAAAGGAGGTTTGGTTATGAAAAAAATTATTGTATGTGATGCAATATTAGACAAAGGTGTAGAGCTTTTAAGAAAAGCTGATGATGTAGAGCTTATCGAAGCGGCACATTTACCTAAAGATGAGCTTTTGACAAAATTAAACGATGTGGATGTGGCTATTACTAGAAGTTCAACGGATGTGGATTTGAAATTTATCAATGCATGTTCTAATTTAAAAGCTTTAGTTAGAGCAGGTGTTGGGGTTGATAATGTTGATATAGATGAATGCTCTAAAAAAGGCATTATAGTAATGAATGTGCCAACGGCTAATACCATAGCAGCGGTTGAACTTACTATGAATCATTTATTATGCTCTGCAAGATCTTTTGTAAATGCTCATAATTTTTTAAAAATACAAAGAAGATGGGAAAGAGAAAAGTGGTATGGTGTTGAGCTTATGAACAAAACTTTAGGGGTTATAGGTTTTGGTAACATAGGTTCAAGAGTAGCTGTACGTGCAAAAGCTTTTGGTATGAAAGTTATAGCTTATGATCCTTATGTGGTAGCTTCTAAAATGACTGATTTGGGTATAGAGTGTGTGAATTCTTTAGATACAATCTTAACTCAAAGTGATTTTATTACCATACATACACCAAAAACAAAAGAAACAACAGATATGATTTCTTTTGAAGAAATTTCTAAAATGAAAGATGGCGTAAGATTGATCAATTGTGCCAGAGGCGGTCTTTATAATGAAGATGCTTTGTGCGAGGGGTTAAAAAGTGGTAAAATAGCTTGGCTTGGCATAGATGTATTTAATAAAGAACCTGCAACTAATCATCCATTTTTAGACTTTGAAAATGTTTCTGTTACTTCTCATCTTGGTGCAAATACCTTAGAAAGTCAAGAAAATATCGCTATTCAAGCATGCGAGCAAGCTTTAAATGCTGTAAGAGGAATTTCTTATCCTAATGCTTTAAATTTACCAATTAAAACTGAAGATTTGCCAAGTTTTGTAGCACCTTATATTGAGCTTATTTCTAAAATGGGCTTTTTGGCTGCTCAGCTTGATAAAACTCCTATTAAGGCTATTAAACTTGAAAGTGAAGGACAAATTAGTGAGTATAATGAGTCTTTGCTAACTTTTGCAACAGTGAGTGTTTTAAGAGGAATTTTAGGTGAAAATATTAATTATATTAATGCGCATTTTGTAGCTAAAGATAAGGGTGTGGAACTTTCTTCTTGTATTTTACCAAGTAGTGGTTATAGTAATAAAATCACCATAAAGGTAATTACAGATAATTCTAATCTTTCTATTTCAGGAACTATTTTTGGTGAAAATGAACAAAGGATAGTAGAGTTAAATGGTTTTGATGTAGATTTTAAACCTAAAGGGAAAATGATAATTTTAAACAATAATGACATACCAGGAGTTATTGCTAATGTTAGCGGAATTTTAGCTAAAAATAATGTCAATATAGCTGATTTTAGACTTGGTAGAAATGGCTTTGGAAAAGCTTTGGCTGTGATTTTGCTTGATACAAAAATTTCAAAAGCTTTGCTTGAGGAATTAAGAGCTATTGATGCTTGTATTTTTGCAGAATATGCAGAAATTTAAGGCTTTTTATAAGCCTTAATTGTTACAATTATTTTTTAATTTTAAAATTAAGGAAAATATATGGCTTCTTATGGAATGGGAGATTTAAAAAAAGGTTTAAAAATAGAAATTGATGGTATTCCTTTTAAAATCGTAGAATATCAACATGTAAAACCAGGAAAAGGTCCTGCTTTTGTGCGTATTAAAATTAAATCTTTTATTGATGGTAAGGTTTTGGAAAAAACTTTCCATGCAGGGGATAAATGTGAATCTCCAAATTTAGAAGAAAAACAAATGCAATATCTATACGATGATGGTGAAAATTGTCAATTTATGGATACTCAAACTTATGAGCAAGTTGCAATTAGTGATGAAGATGTGGGTGAAGCTAAAAAATGGATGCTTGATGGAACCATGGTAGATGTTTTATTTCACAATGGAAAAGCAATTGGCGTGGAAGTACCTCAAGTAATGGAGCTTAAAATTATTGAAACAGCGCCGAATTTTAAAGGTGATACTCAAGGTTCAAACAAAAAACCAGCTACTTTAGAAACAGGTGCAGTAGTGCAAATTCCTTTCCATGTGCTAGAAGGGGAAGTAATCCGTGTTGATACTGTGCGTGGAGAGTATATAGAAAGAGCAAATAAATAAGCTAAGTTGTCTTAGCTTATTTATTATTTAGCCTTTTATTGAGTTGCCACCAATTTATTTTATAATATAACTCATGAAATTCTTTATGGTATTTATCTAAAATAATTTCTTGACTTGTGTTTTTGATTGAAGTGTTTTTTTCAAAAAAATATCCTTTATTTGTAATATATACACCTTTATCATCAATCCACAATGCATCATTTATCCCAAATTCTAGTTTTTCGTTTTTAGCTAGACCTAATATATTTCTTCCGCCCATGCTAATATATTCTACGTTACTAAGACTTATATTATATAAGGTCGGAAATACATCTTTATGTGATCCTACTCTATTTTTATCATAATGAATATTATATTGTAGTATTTTTGGGATGTATAAATAAAAAGGAACACTATAAGAAAAAGCTTTTGCATTATTTAGATTATTTTTCAAATCTCTTGTTCTATGATCTCCTGTTGCGGCTACAATAATCTTGTCTTTTAGCTCACTATGTTTTATTTTGCTTAAGAATTTTCCAAATTCATTGTTTGCATAAGTATATGCTTTTAATATAGCTAGTTGTTTTTTATGATTATATGGAAGAAGATTTAATAGTTTATTTGGTATTTGATCATGATTAATCTTTATATTATAATCTAAATATGGAGGATGATTTGATATTGTTAGGGCAATGATTAATGTTTTATATGGATTATCTTGCAATATTTCATAAGCTTTTTTATATAAAAATTCATCGGCTACTCCATAACCATTTTGCGTTGTTTTAGCTTGAGGATAAGAATTAACTATACTATTTTCATCTATAATTTCATCTACTCCTTGTATTTTTAAATACTCTTTTATATTTTGCCAAGATCCATTTCCAGCACTTATAAAAATAACCCTATAACCTGCTTTTTTATAAATTTCAATAGGAGTAAGAGGTAGTTTTATTGTTTGAAATTTACTAGTTGAAATATTTGAAAATGGACTGATAAATAATAAATTTGCCAAACTAGGTATAGTTCCATTGCTTGATGATAAAAATCTCTTAAATAAAAAATCTTGCTCAAAATGTTGCTTTAGTTCACCTAAAAAATTTATTTTTTCAGAACTATACTCATTAATTTCTAAACCAAAACTTTCCATTATATTTAAAAAAATACTTGGTTTTGTAGTATCTGCTATAGGGTTATTTTGACTTATATCCATATAAGGAAACAATTTACTTTGAATTTCTTTTGCAGTGCTATCATCAATTGAGGGTATTTTTTGTTCTTCTTTGTATTGTTTATGAGCCCAAGCAAAAGTCATTATAGGATTTAGCATAGTATCATTTACAACTTTAAATTCGCTAAAGGAATAGTTTTGTACATTAATAGCAACATGTTTAAATGGTCCCCTAAGAGCTAAAATGTATATAAAAATTAAAATGATATTTAAAAATAATAAGGTATGAATTTTATAGTTGTTTTTGGTAGTTTTATAATATAAAATTTTTAAATTTAAAAATACACAGCATAAAGAAATAAATAAAGCTAAAAATGAAATTTTTAAAATAGGGTAATCATTATAGATGATATCTAAAATAGTGCTAATATTGTCATTTTTTATACTAAATAAAAAAATATTAAATTTGTCATTATAAAGTTCGTAGTAGTAATATTTTGCAAAAGAAAAAATTATACTTATAATAGCTATAAATGCTATATAAATACTTGAAACAATGCTATATAGTCTATATACCCCCCCCCGTAAATATCACTAGTTTTTTGTGGTTAAGATGAGAAATTATTAAAGAAAGAAATCCACAAAACAAAAGCGGTAAAAAAGCAACACTTAAAAATCTTATATCATGATAAATTCCATAAAAATACATTTTTAATATATCATAGAAATTATTTTGTATGATTTTTTGTGAAATAAAATCATTTTGCATGAAAAGCCTATTAATAGTAAATATGCTTATAAATAAAAAACAAAAGATAATAATTTGAATGAGCGTTTTTTTCATTTTTTCTCCTATAAAAATTTTAGTTTTCCAATTTCATCTCTAAGCATTGCTGCTTTCTCAAACTCAAGGTTTTTAGCTGCCTCTAGCATTTGTTTTCTTAATTCTTTTACTATTTTAGCACGTTCTTTTGCAGGCATTTTTTCAAGTTCTTTGCCTTTGCGATAAATTTCTCCTTGTTCAAGTTCATGTTTTAAACTTTCTTCTATGTTTCTTTTTACTGAGGTTGGTGTGATGTTGTGTTTTTTGTTATAAGCTTCTTGTAAAGCTCTTCTCTCATTGGTGGTATCGATAGCTTCTTGCATAGATTTTGTGATTTTTTTAGCAAAAAGTAATACTTTTCCATTGACATTTCTAGCTGCGCGTCCCATTGTTTGAATGAGTGCAGTGGTACTTCTTAAAAAACCTTCTTTATCTGCATCCATAATCGCTATAAGGGAAACTTCAGGTAAATCAAGTCCTTCTCTTAAAAGGTTAATCCCGATTAAAATATCAAAAGCACCGCTTCTTAGGTCACGGATGATTTCATTACGTTCTATTGCATCAATTTCTGAGTGCATGTATTTTACTTTTAAGCCAAGCTCTAAGTAGTATTTACTAAGTTCCTCAGCCATTTTTTTAGTTAAAACGGTTATTAAAACTCTTTCATTACGTTCTATAACTTTTTTAGCTTCATCGTATAAAATTTCAACTTGATTTTCACTATCTTTGATTTCTATTTTAGGATCTAAAAGCCCTGTTGGACGTATAATTTGATAAAAAATATTTTCTTTGCTTAATTCTAGTTCTAAAGGCGCAGGTGTAGCTGAAACAAATAAAAATTTACAATTTTTATTAATAAATTCATCAAACATCAAAGGTCTATTATCTAAAGCACTTGGCAAGCGAAAACCATAATCAACCAAAGTTTGCTTTCTACTTCTATCCCCTGCAAACATCCCACGAAATTGTGGTAAAGATACATGAGATTCATCTACAATGACTAAAAAGTCTTGGTTTTTAATAGCAAAATAATCAAAAAGCGTATAAGGTGTATCACCGCTTTTAAGTCCTGTTAAATGCAAGGCATAATTTTCAACTCCTTTGCACATGCCAGTGCTTTGAAGCATCTCAAGATCAAATTCCACTCTTTGTTTTAGTCTTTGTGCTTCTACGAGTTTATTTTCATTTTCAAAATAAGCAAGACGTTCATTTAATTCAGTTTTTATACCTTTTATAGCCTCTTTAAGTCTAGCTTCACCTACGCTAAATTGACTAGTTGGATAAAGTATAAATTTTTTTAAATCTTTACCTTTTTTATTTTCTAAGACATTATAATGATACATCGCCTCAAGTTCATCGCCAAAAAATTCAAGTCTAATAGCCTCATCCTCATAATAAGCTGGATATATATCTACTATATCTCCATTGACTCTAAAATCAGCTCTATCAAAGAAATTATCATTGCGTTTATAGCCCATATCTACAAGTTTTTTCAAAAGTTCTTTTTGTGAAATTTGCATATTTAGTTCTAAAATCAAAACCATACCTACATACTCACTAGGATTTCCTAAGCCATAATTTGCTGAAACGCTAGCTATGCAAATAACATCATCATAACTTAAAAGTGAAGCGCTTGCACTTAGTCTTAATCTTTCTAAGTCTTCATTGGTAGAACTATCTTTTTCTATAAAAACATCCGTTCTTGGTATATAGGCTTCTGGTTGATAATAATCATAATAACTTATAAAATATTCCACGTGATTGTTTTTAAAAAAGCCTTTAAATTCACTATAAAGTTGTGCGCATAAGCTTTTATTATGGCTCATGATAAGAGTAGGTATATTCAAGTTTTTAATGATATTTGCCATAGTGAAAGTTTTTCCACTGCCTGTAACACCTAGTAAGGTTTGATATTTATTACCTGCTTTGATACTTTTTACTATACTATCAATGGCTTGTTTTTGATCAGGACTTGGCTCAAAATCACTAGTAAGTTCAAACATAAATTTTCCTAACTTGTATTTTGCTAATTTTACACAAAATTTTTTGTAAAAAATTTAAATTTTAAAACAAAAAGCTATGTAAAATTAAATTTTTTTTTGTTACAATTATGTGTTTAAAATACTCTAAAATATAAAATCAATAAAGGCAAGAAAATATGTATGATGAAAAAATAATCAACACAATGACAGATAAAGTAAATGAGCTTTTGGCTAAATATAATGAAGTGTGTGAAATAAATGAAAATTTAAGAAATGAATTAGTAAGTGTAAAAGCACAAAATGAAGCTAAAAATAATCAAATCGCGCGTTTAGAAGAAGAGCTTAAAAATAAAAATATTGAAAGCGAAGATGTGATCAAAAAAATAGAGGCAGTTCTTGGCAAACAATAACCAAAGAAAAGTTACAATTAATGTCTATGCAAAAGATTTTGTTGTAACATGCAGTAATGAATTTGCAAATCATCTTGAAGATGAAATTGCTTTAATTTCTGGAGGCACGGGCAAGATAGAACTTGCAAATTTCATTAATGCTTTTGTAAAACTTAGCTACGAAAACTATATCTTAAAAAAAGAACTCAATAAACTTATCAATACTATCGATGAAGAAATAAAATAAATGCAAATAAAAAAAGCTTTTACTTTGATAGAGCTTGTTTTTTGTATGATGATTATTGCTATTCTTAGTGTAATTGCTTATCCGTATTTTTCTTTTGGAAAAAATGATGCTAAACTCATTCAAGTAAAAAGTGAGGTGGAGCTCATCAATGCTTCTTTGTCTTTACTCAAAAATCAGTTTTTATTTAAAGAAAGTAAGGATTTTCCAACAATTTTAGATGAAGCTTTGATAAATAGCGAAAATCAAAAATTATTTGTATGTTCTAATTCTCAAAATCATAAAAATACAAAACAATGCACTTATAGTGTTTTAGAAAAACCAATCATTTCATCTAAAAAATCGTGGATGAAAACAGCAAATACTCAATATAGATTTTTCATAAATACTAAAAATTACATAGATTTTTCTTATAATAGTGAAAAGGTTTTTTTGGAATGTGTGAGTTTAAACTGTAAGGATTATGGGTTTTGAATTTTTATCAACTTGCTATTAAAGGATATTATTTAGATACCTTAACTTATGAGAGTGAGGAAGAATTTGAAATTTTAGATGAGGTGGTAGTTGATCTTGCAAGGAAAAAAAATCTTAAAGCTATAATTTTACAAAAATGCTCAAAGCCTGATTTTAAAACCCAAGCTATAAAAGAAAAAACAGGTTTTAAGCTAACGCAATACCAATACGAACTTGCTCAATTTATTGCTTATTATTATGCTAGTAAAATAGCTTTTGTTTTGGGTATGTTTGAAAGCATTAAAGAGTATAAAAATGAAAAAATTCATATAGAAAAAGCACCTAGTTTAAGTAAAAACCAACAAGAAGCTTTGGAATTTATAAAAACTAAACAAACTAGTTTGCTATTTGGTGATACGGGAAGTGGTAAAACTGAAATTTATATTAGCCTGATAAAAGAATATCTAGAGCAAGGAAAGCAAGTTTTGCTTTTAATGCCAGAAATCGCTCTAACTCCGCAAATGCAAAAAAGATTAAAAGTGTATTTTGGTGAGCATTTTTTCTTGTGGCATTCTAAAATTACTAAGAAAAAAAAGCAAGAATATTTGCAAGATTTAGCAAATTCAAAAGCTCTTTTGGTAGTAGGAGCTAGATCGGCTTTGTTTTTACCTTTTAAGAATTTGGGTTTGATTATTATTGATGAAGAGCATGATAATTCTTACAAAGCTTCTAATAATCCAAAAATCAATGCAAGAGATTTGGCTTTATTTATAGCAAAAAAAATGTATATAAAAGTTCTTTTAGGTTCGGCTACTCCAAGTGTTGTAAGTTTTTATAAACATCCTTGTTTTAGACTTAAAGGAACCTTTTTTGAAAGTAAAAAGCAGTTTTTATACGATGAGAGTGAGCTTAGTGTTTCGTCAAAATTGCTTTTAGAATTAAAAATTAGCTTAAGAAATAAAAAGCAAGCTGTGGTATTTTTACCTACAAGGGCAAATTTTAGACAAATTTTATGCAAAGAATGCGCTAATACCATTAAATGCCCTTTTTGTTCTATTGCTTTGAGTTTACATAAAAATAAAAATGCATTAAAATGCCATTATTGTAATTTTACTAAAGAAATCGATCAAACCTGCCCAACTTGCAATGGAGTTATGCTTGAAGCTAAAAAAATGGGTACAGCAGAGCTTTGTGAGCTTTTAGAAAAAGAATTAGCTGAGTTTAATCCTATCATAAAAAGATTTGATAGTGATGAGATTAGCAGTGTAAAAAAGCTTGATATGATTTTAAAAGATTTTAATCAAGAAAAAATTGATATTTTAGTAGGTACTTCTATGCTTGCTAAAGGACATGATTATCATAATGTGGATTTGAGTGTGATTTTGGGGCTTGATGAGTATTTATTTAGACCTAATTTTAAAGCTTTAGAAGAGACTTTGGCTCTTGCTATGCAAGTAGCAGGTCGTGCAGGTCGCAAGGGTGAGGGTAGGGTGCTTTTACAAACTAAGAATAGATCTTTTTTTGAAAAATATATACAAGATTATGATAGTTTTTTAAAAGATGAATTAAATACTAGAAATGAGCTTTACCCTCCATTTAAAAGACTTTTAAGGCTAATTATTGAAGATGAGGATAAAAACAAAGCTTTAAATTTATGTGAATTTATAGCTAATAAAGTTCAAGAATTAAAACAAGTGCAATTAGTAGGCCATGGTGCTTGTGGTATTGAAATGCTAAATAAAAAATGGCGTTTTTATGTATTATTGCGTGCCAATACCCATCAAGAACTTGTACAATTTGAGCATTTTGCTTTAAATTTTAAAAATATTACTTGCGATATAGATCCGGTTGATTTTAGTTAAAAATTAGTAGAATTTTTACATTATTATTGTAAGTATATGTAAAAATCAACTAAAATAATAATCAAGTATTCAAATCACTCATAAAATCTATCTCGCACCAATTTCCATTGATTTTTATAGCTTTTGCATTTTTGTATTTATTAATTAAAATTTGTAAAAAACTTGTCATATACATATTTTCAAAATCTTTTTCATCATAAAGTAAAGTTCTATCAAGTCCATCATAGGTTTTTAAAACTTCTTTTAAAAAATGATGAGAAAATTTAAATAAGCCTATATATTGCCCTTGAATTTCATCATAACTTTTTGCTTTTTTGCCAAGCTCTACTATAAAATCATCATGTAATTTTAAAGTTTCAGCATCATCAAGTGGATTTTCAAACCTTTTTACCCATAGTTCTTTCCAAGCTTTATCCACAACAACAGCAAAATCATCTTTTGACTGTTTGAGTTTTTCTATACTATCTTTAAAATAAACTATATCAGCGTAAGAAATAATCAAATCTTGCTTATCCTCAATACAACTTTGCAAAAATTCTCTAGCGCAAAATAAAGTCTGAACCATATTAGTTTTATCATAGTTTTCATTTTTATAAAACAACTCCAAATTATGATTTTTACCCACATAATCCTTTAAAACATCAAATAAATATCCACCAACTACACATATCTCGTGAATATTATTTTCTTTTAAAGCTTGAATTTCATAATCTATGATTTTTTTATTTTTATATTCAACCATACATTTTGGATTGTTCTTTGTTAAAGGCATTAACCTTGAACCAAATCCTGCCGCTAAAATTATAGCTCTCATTTTATATCCTTTAACCACGCATTAAAAATACTTTTTTCGCTCATACCATTTTCTCTTTCAATATGCCACATTAGACCATAAATACTAAATTTTTTATGCTTAAAAGCTTCTATTGTTTCATCTTTTGCATTTGCTAACACCTCAAGCTCATTACCTAATGTTTTAATAGCAAAATTATGATATGAATTAACATTAATTGCTTGATCATTTAAACACACTTCATGATTTCCAATATGATCTTTACAAGGACAAATAGTAGAATTAAAATAGGAAGCGATCATTTGTGCTCCTTTACAAATCCCAAGCAAAGGAATATTATTTTGCACACAATACTTTATAATATTTTTTTCATATTCATCTCTTTTTTGATTAATGAAAGAAGATTTACAAGAGTTTAAATCATTACCTCCACTTAAAATCACAGCACTAATACTAGAGATATAATTTTTAAAATCAATTTCATAACTCAATGGAAGAGGTAAAAACTCACTTAATTCTTTTTTAAAAAAATTTCCCCAATCAAGCGCCAAACACTCTCTTAATTCATAATAATCTTGATTTTCTAAAATTCTTTGGCTAATGGCTATAAATTTCATAGACAAAATATCTGCTCGCTTTGACAATCAATTTTAATCTTCTTTGCTTGAAGATATTTTTTAAAATTCTCTTCACCTACACCAATAACAGCAGGCATAGCAAGCTCAGAAGCTCTAATAGCCATATGCGAATTTGCACCACCATAGCAAGTGATAAAACCTGCAATATCTTTAGTAAACAGATAATCATAGCCAGGATCAGCTGCATAGATTAACACTATCTTGCCTTTTAAATCTTGTTCATTTTCTAAAGCAATATTAGCACTAATACTTTTTTGAGTGATAAAATTTGGATGAATATAGTTAGCAAAAAACCCAAATATTTGATGCGCATCAGTTAGTAAGGCCGGAAGTTTTATAGCTAAACTTAATTCATATTCTTGTTTGTTTTCATTAATTTCACTCAAAAATTTATCTTTTGGACTTTTTGAATATACACTAGAGTATAAATTTAAAATACTCTTAATATCTAAATGAGCCATATCTTCTTTGGATATTCCATAATAATTTCCAAGATCTTCTATCAGTGATATAGCTTTAGATAAGAGCTTACTAAATTCAAATTTAACAAATTCGCGTCCTTCTATAGCTATTTTTAAAAAGCTAAAAAATTCTTTTGCATTAACTTCAATCCCATGTTCTTTTAAAATTTGATCAAGTTTTTGCAACTTATCATCACTAATTTTAAATTCCTTTTCTTTTTGAATTTTACTTTTTTGTTTTAAATCAAAATATCCATCAAAATCCTCATCATATCTTGGAGATAAAATATTATAAGTTCCTGCTCTTAAATGGCCAAATTGTTTTAGAAAATCTTGTTTATTATTTTCATTTAAAGTTGTTAATTCATTACTCAAGGTCTTACTAACGGTGTGAAGAGAATTTAAAAATTCATTTTTTTCTTCTTTGCTAAAAAATCCAATTTCCACCAAAGAATTAAGCATAGTCATGGCTACAAACGCAGCCCTTGCAACACCGGCAAATGGTAATGTTCCATATCTTTTACACTCTTCTAAAAGCCAGTAAATTTTATCTAATGGTGAAAAATCTGAATGCATAATGTTCTCATAATACACAATCATTTGTTTTGATTTTTCTATATCTTTTGAACATAAGCCATTTTTAATATTAACAATAGAATTAGTAAGATTTAGCAAAGAAAATTCAATACGTTTGATTTCATTTTTATTAAAACCACGATCTAATAAGCGTTCTAATTTATCAGCCATATGAAAATCATAACAAGAAAATACTATATCAAATTCCACTTTATCATGCAACTCATGATTTTCATATAATTTATCTAAATAATAATTAACTAACTTTTTAGCAATATTCTCATCAAGCGTTTTTGGTATAAAAGAATTAAAAGAAAGTCTCACATCTACATAAGGAATACCTAAAAAAGAATGGATTAAAGGGTGTGATCTTAGATCTCTATAACCATAATTATTTCTTTGATAAGCCCAAATATTATCTGTAATGATTTCTTTATAAAGACTAAAAGCTAATCTTTTTGGTCTAAGTCCTATAATTTCTGCTGGATTCCAATCAGGCATTACACCAAAAATAGCTTTATTTCCAAGCACTCTAGATCTTGGTTCTTGTAAAGATAAAAATCTTTTATAAAGTCTATGTAAAGCTTCTTTAGGCAGGTTATCAAAAAGATTGATTTTTTCTTGCATTATTAAAGGTCTAACTTGTAAGCAAAAAAGTTCATCTTGCTCATTAAAAGCAAATTCTACATCTAAAAAATTACAATCATATAAACTTTCAAGTTCTTTTAATAATAAAATAACTTTTTGCATATATGGATCTTTTATATCTTCATTTTCACGGTAGTGAAAATATGTTTTGGCATTTTTAGCACTTCCATCTGTAATAGAACTATTAGAGCCGTTTTCATCGTATTCTATGCAAAAATATGGAGCAAAATTATCCTTATCTACACTAAAAGCAACACCACATTTTTGAATATCTAAAAGCATAGGTTGAATTAAAATTTCATCATTCTCACTAGGCATAGAATGACCTACTTTTTCTAAAGCGTTAAAAAGTTGGCTTTTATCACTAGCATCTACATTAGCCAAACTTAAAAAAGCTCCAGCATTGGAGCTTTTTAAACTATCTTCACTATTAGAAGAACTACGGATGATTAGTTTTTTCGCATTTAGGTTGGTAATTTTTTTAAGTACTTCTTCTTTATCTTGAATGATTTCTTTTAAAGAAGTGATAACTACATCTAAAACTTTTGCATTTTTAAGTATATTTTTTAAATTCTGCAAATTTCTTGCTTTTGTTTGAAAAACTAATCTATCCATAATATCACTCTTTTATATTTTTTTTGCACTCCAAGCTCTTGTTGTATATTTGATATCAAATTTGCTTGGTAATTCTTGCTTTAACTTATCAGTGATTTTCTCAAATAACTCATTGCCTTCTTTAGTCTCAAGATCCCAATAAGGATTTTTTACACTTCTCCAAGCATTGATATAATTATCTACACTTTGATGAAAGTAAAAATCCTCTTCCAAATAAATAATATTATCAAAAAGCTCTTTATGCGCTTCTATAATAGGGCGTTGATCTTCTCTTCTTGTGCCTCTTGTATAATTTGGAACAAAACTAACGATAATATCTTCTGCTATTTTTTGAATAGGATCATTTAAATCTCTATGATTCCACATACAAGTAAAATAACATCCTTTTTTGAGCAATCTATGACTTTCTTTTAATGCCATTGATCTATCCATCACATTAAAGCTACTTCCAAAGCTCACCCAATCAAACTCTCCATCTTTTAAAGTAGAGTCAATACCGGTAGCTCTTACCCATTCTATATCTTGACCTTGAGTTCTTTCTATACCAATTTCACGCATTGCATCATTTGGCTCAACCGCTACCACTTTACAAGCTCTCTCTAAAAGCATAATACTCAAATTTCCTGTACCTGCTCCAATATCTGCAACTTTTATTTTAGAACTTTGACTAGTTCTTTTGGCAAGCTCTACTAGCATATCTATACTAAGTGGTGCATAATTTGGTCTGTATGAGTAAAATTTTGCATGCTTAGTATAATCCCAAACTTGTTCTACTATTTTTTTCATTTTTTTCCTTTAACTTTAATAGCAAAGCTAAAAAAGCTAAAGGACTTTACTATGCCTTATGCGCCGTCCATGCACGGATTTTATAAGGAATTTCAATCATATCCATAGAAGAAATTTTATTTTCTATCATTTTTAAAATTTCTTCCCATCTAGCTTTTCCAGCTTGTGCTTGAATATCATTTACAGAATGCCAAGCCCCAAGATAACGCTCTTTGCTCCAAAGCTCTTTATAATCACACTCCATAAAAAAGCAATCCTTGAAATCTCCAGTACTTACTAAGATTTCTTCCCAGTTTTTAACATTTTGCACCCCACTACTTACACGAGTAAGCTCTGGTACAATATGTTTAATTTCCTCTTCAATTTCATAAAATACAGAGTCTTTAATTATATGGCGTGGATTCCATATGGCAGTGAAATACCCCCCCCCTGCAAGTACTCTTGCGAACTCAGGTAAAGACTTTTTAGGATCTGTCCAGTGAAAAGAACTAGCCATGATTACCCAATCAGCATAATTACTGGGCATAGTAGTTTCTTCTCCACTACCTTTATGCCAAGTAATATTTTGTGAATTTTGAGTAAATTTAATACCTTCTTCACGCATATTATCATTTGGTTCGACTGCATCTATACAAAGGTTAAACTCATCAGCAAGCATTTTAGTAAGCTTTCCTGTGCCAGCTCCTACTTCTACAACTTTTAATGTATTTTTATTTTGATCATTTACGCATTTTATGAGCTTTTCTATAAGCATACTTGAATATGCTGGTCTATTGTGATAATGTTTTGCAACTTCACTAAAGTCACCTTGTTTCATGAAACTCCTTTGAAAATTATTTTTTATTTTTCGCAAATTTCTTTAAATTTTTGATAATATCTCCATTTTTGCAAATATTCTGGATGATATTTTTTTACATACGTCAAATCTTCATCAATTAGTTTTTTTAATTTATTTCTTAACTCTTTTTTATCTTTTAAATAGTCAAGAATTTGCTCTTCTGTAATGAGGTTGTTTTTTATTTTTTGTTCATGTGTTTCTAATGCATTCATATAGCCATTAAGAAATTTTTTACTAGCTAAAAATAATTCTCGGTCTTTTTTTAAAATTTCATATTCATTGCTTTTAATTAAAAATATAATATTGTTAAATAATAATTTTCTCCCGGTAAAAATTTCGTTAGTAATATCAATGTAATTTTTAGTATCAGGAGATAAATAATGAGTAGTTATAACTATTTTCAAACTTTCTTTAGATTTAAAAGAGTTAACATTAGAAAGAGGATTTAGATCGTTTTTGTTAGCATAAAAAACAACCGAGAGTACTAATAAATCTCCAGCCATTCTGTTGATTTTTTGTTTAAATGGCTCTGGATTAATCGGTTGCTTTAGATTGTATTTTTTTGCTAATTTTTTAAAAGTTTCAAATCCATTAGTGGTATTTATTTGTGAAAATTCAATGCAATTAATATCTTTTAAAAAAGGTTGTAATATTTGGATTTTCCTGTTAGTGTTAAAAAAATTACCATTGTGAGCTTGAATAATTTTTTTTAATCCTGAAATGTCAGGCTTTGTTGTTTGAGAATGATGATATATTATTTTTGGGAATAATTTTTTATAGTCACTTTTTAGATTTATCCGTTTCATATCGGGAGTTATATTATAATGATTCATAGAAAGATGGTTTAAGTTACTTCTTAAAATTTCTATAGGGTCTCTTACCATAAAAAACATATTAATATTTTTATTTATAAAATAACAAAAATCTTCCCGCGTGTGTTTTATGACACAAATATCTTTTTTTTCTTTAAAAAATTCGAAAAAATTTTTAAAATCCTCAGCAGAGGATCTTGTCCATTCTATATGATTGTATGAAATATCACAAATATCAAAAAAAAAGGTGGTAACATCTGTTCCAGAACTAGCTTTTTGTAACCAAATAATATCATAGTTGTCTTTTATAGGTATATTTAAGTACCATGCCAATTCAGCATCGATTTCATCGTAATTTATATGTTTTAAAGGAAATAAGCAAGGAAAAGGTTTATCATTTTTATATTCTTGAAATTCTTTAGAATTTAACCAAGTTATTATTTTGTTATAATATTTTTTGATGATATATTCGTGCTTAGAGATAATGTTGTGTATTTCTTTTTGAAAATCAAGAGAATGCTGTTTGAAAGTGTCAAAATCAATATTATTTTTAGCACTTTGAATAAAAAATTCGATTATCTTTTTACTAAGAATATCTTGATCTTTTTTAACGGTCATAGCATTCCTTTAAATTTATTATTAAAATGCGATAAAATAAGTTGTATTTTTTCTTCTGTGTTATTAAAACTACTATTATCTAAAACAAGATCTGCATTATTTGGAATATCAAAGTTGATATCTATTCCAACTACATTATCTATCTCTTTATTTAATGCTTTTGTGTAAAGCTGTTTTTGATCTCTTTTTATTAATTCTTTTAAATCGCATTTAACATATATCTCTAAATAATTTTTTATATGTTTTCTATTAAATAGATAAATTTCATTCCACATTGAAATAGCACTTACTATAACTATCATAGATTGGGAACTTAAAAATTGTGCTAATTTAGATCTTTTTAAAGAAACATCAATTCGACCATTTTTGGTATAGTCTTTATGATCAAAAAGCTCGCGCACCTCATCTCCATCAAGATATATAATATTATCATGTGTTTTTTTGAGTTCTGAATATATTTTCTTACAAAGAAAACTTTTTCCACTTCCTGCAAGGCCTGTAAGCCATATTACACAGCCTTTTGCTTGATCTGAGATATTTTGGTTTTCCAAGTTCATTTGAAACCTTGAATTTTTTTATAATTTTGTATAATATCATAAAAATATAAAACAATACTTTTTTATTGGTGATTTATGGAAAAAAGATACAAAACAAGACAAATAAAAGTAGGTGATGTTTTAATAGGTGGTGATGCTCCTATTTCGGTGCAATCTATGCTTTTTACTAAAACAAGAGATATTGAGGGTTGTTTAGAGCAGCTTAATAAGCTTTATTTTGCCGGTGCGAATATAGTGCGTTTAGCTTGTTTGGATATGGCAGATGCAAGAGCTTTAAAAGAAATCAAAGCAAAAAGCCCCTTACCTTTAATAGTGGATATACATTTTAATCATAAGCTAGCAGTTTTTTGTGCTGAATTTATTGATGGGGTGAGAATTAACCCAGGAAATATAGGCTCAAAAGAAAATATCAAAGAAGTGGTGCAAGCTTGTAAGCAAAGAAAAATTCCTATTAGAATAGGGGTAAATCATGGCTCTATAGAAAAACAATTTAGTGATAAATATGGTTATAATATAGAGGCCATGCTTGAGAGTGCTTTATATAATATAAAATTACTAGAAGATTTGGACTTTTTTGATATTAAAATTTCTATGAAAACTTCAGATGTACAAAATACCATAAAAGCTTATGAGGCTTTAAGACCACTTTGTGATTATCCGTTTCATTTAGGGGTTACTGAAGCAGGAACTAAATTTCATAGCACGGTTAAAAGCTCGATTGCTTTAGGAAATTTACTTTTAAAAGGTATAGGTGATACAATGAGAGTTTCTATGACAGGGGAGCTTGAAGAAGAGATTAAGGTAGCAAGGGCTATTTTGCAAGATAGTGGAGTGCAAAAAAGTGGAGTAAATATCATCTCATGTCCAACTTGTGGAAGAATTCAAAGTGATTTGATTAAAGCGATTAAGATAGTAGAAGAAAAAACTAAACATATAAAAGAACCATTAAATATAAGTGTTATGGGTTGTGTTGTAAATGCCTTGGGTGAGGCTAAGGGTGCTGATGTGGCGATTGCTTTTGGAAAAAATCAAGGTTTAGTTATAAGACATGGCGAAGTGGTAGCAAAATTAAAAGAAGATGAGCTTGTGGATAGATTTTTACTTGAGGTAGAAGATGAGGTGAAACTTAGAGAAAAAGATTAATTTTTTTCCAAGTAAGTTTTTTGCATATTTTGTAATTTTTTAGAAATTTTTATTTTATAAATACTTGGATTTTGAAGTTTTTTTAGTTTAAAATCCAAACTATCAACACTTTTTTTATGGTAATCTTGAATATTTTTCAAGTTAGGAAGCTTATAGATTAATTTTCCATTTTTAAAAATAAGCTTATGTAAATTTTTATATGTGTAGCCTTGATAATTTTTGATATTTTCATCATGTGTATATAAAATATCAAAACTTGCTTTATTGTTTTTATAGTATCTTATAAGTTTTTTAAAATGTGGTAGGGTTGTTTTGCTTGAACTTGCGCTGATTTTTATTTTAGGGATGATTTGATTGTTTTTTTCTAATGCAACAAGTTTATAAACAGCTCCAAAAATAGGCGAACTTGCTGAAGTAATAAGTTTTTCTCCAATACCAAAAGCATCGATTGGAGCTTTATTTTTTAGTAATTTTTCTATGATGAACTCATCTAAGGCGTTACTAGCTATGATTTTGCATTTTGTTAAGCTAGCAAGATCTAGTTTTTTTCTAATATATTTAGAGATTTTAAGCAAATCTCCTGAGTCAATACGGATAGAATAATTAAACATGGAATCTTGTGCATTTAACTCATTAAAAACTAAAATAGCATTTTCAATACCTTTTTTATAATCATAAGTATCAATCAAAAGGCTTATATTATCTTTATAAATTTGACAATATGCTCTAAAAGCACTTAGCTCATCATCAAACATTTGTATCCAAGCATGGGACATAGTTCCGTTTATAGGAATGTCGAATTTTTTTCCAGCTAAAGTACAAGCACTTGTATGAAAACCACCTATAAAAGCAGCTCTAGCACCATTTAAAGCTGCACTTTCTCCATGGGCTCTACGAGAGCCAAATTCTAAAAGCAATTTTTCTTTTGCAATTTGAGTGATTCTATTAGCTTTAGTAGCAATCAGACATTGATGATTTAAGGTTAAAAGTATGAAAGTTTCTAATAATAAAGCCTCTATTATGGGTGCTTTGATAATCATTAAGGGTGTATTAGCAAAAACACATTCACCTTCTTTAACACTTAGTATATCTCCACCAAATTTTAAAGTTGAAAGATAGTTTAAAAAATCATCATCAAATTTGTGAGTATTTTTTAAAAACTCTATATCACTTTGAGAGAAAGAAAAATGATTAATATGATTTATGATTTGTTCTAATCCACAAAAAACAGCATAAGAAGCATTATCAGGAGCTTTTCTAAAAAAAACTTCAAAATAAACAATTTGCTTATGCATGTTTTTTTTAAAATATGCATAAGCCATACTTAATTCGTAAAAATCACATAATAATGAAGAATTCATATAAGGATTTTTACTAAAAAATTAATCCATTTGACGACGCAAGAAAGCAGGAACATCAAGTTGAGAAATTACTTCTTCGTCAAATCCACCGCTAGCCTTGCGTAAATTCATATAGCTATTTTTTTTACTTTCTTCTTGTTCTTTAGCACTTTCTATTTCAGCTTTATCTTCAAAACCTGTAGCAATGATAGTTACTTCAACACGATCGCCCATACTTTCATCAGTAGTTGCACCAAAGATTACTTTTGCATTTTCATCTGCTATATCGCTAATACTTTGAGTAGCTTGTGAAATCTCTATCAATGAGCATTCGGGGCCAATTTTATAATGGATAATTACGCCCTTAACACCTTTCATAGTCATACCGTCTAACAATGGAGATTCTATAGCACTTGATAATGCATCCATGATGGCATTTTCACCTTCTCCATGACCTACACCCATTAAAGCTAAACCTCTATGGCTCATAACAGTTCTAACATCTGCAAAGTCAACATTGATATCGCCATCTTCTAAAAGGATAGACACCATACCTCTAACAGCTCTAGCTAAGATATCATCAACTAGCTTAAATGCTTCTTTTATGCCTGCTTTTTTTGGAAGTATGCTAAGAAGTTTTTCATTTTGGATTACAATGATAGAATCACTTTCTTTTTTTAATTCAGCCAAGCCAGCTTCGGCTAATTTTTTTCTTTGCTTTCCTTCAAAAGCAAAAGGCATGGTTACAACCGAAACAGTTAATGCACCTACTTCTTTAGCAGCTTGTGCTACAACAGGAGCTGCACCTGTACCAGTTCCACCACCAAGACCTGCTGAAATAAACACTATGTCACTTTGACTTAAAGCAGCTTTTACTTCTTCAAAACTTTCTCTTGCGCTTTCTGCTCCAATTTCTGGTTGCATGCCAGCACCTAAACCTTTGGTTTTTTTCTCGCCTAGTTGAATTCTAGTCTTTGCTAAAGATTTAGCTATAGCTTGTGCATCGGTATTTGCTGAAATAAGATCAAGATCGTGCAAGCCCATATTTACCATATGATCTATCATGTTACCGCCACCGCCACCGCAGCCTATAACTTTTATTTTTGCACCTTTTGCGTGTTGCATTTCTTCTACTAGATATTCGCTCATTGTATCTCCTATTAGAACTGGTTTATTAGTTTATTCCAAAATTTATGCATAAAACCTGATTTTTTATCTTTTTTGGTTTCAACTTTTGTTAATTCTGCTTTTTCCTCTTCAAAGTCTTTTTGATCTTGAAAAATTTCTTCAAAATCTTTGTTCTCTTCTTCATGCTCTTCTATGGTAAGATTTTGTTTAATCTGTTTATTGATAAACTCAGGTTCTCCTTTATATCTTAGTTTCTCATTAGAATCTAACTCATAAGGAGTAAAATGTCCACCACCATATAAGCAAAGACCTATAGCACAGCTATTTTCTGCATCTTCAAAAATTTCTTTAAAGCCATCCATAGTATCTTTTTTTGCGGTCGCTATTCTAACAGCTTTATTATCAAAATAAGCTGAAGCAAGTTTGTCAAGTCCTGCAAATTTTGTCATTCCACCTGTTAATACTATGCCTGCTCCTGCTTGATTTGCGCAAGCATTATCGCTTAACATTTTAGCTAAAATAATAATAGTTTCTTCAATTCTTGCATAAATAACATTAGATATGACTTCTATTGAAACTTCATTTTTTCTTTTTTCATCACCCATATATGGTATTTGTATGATAGAATTTTCATTTTGTGCCAAAGATGCGTAGTTTAGTTTTAATTTTTCTGCTTCTTTTGGTGGAGTATGTAAAGCTATAGATAAGTCATTAGTGATATTTACTGAGCCAATTTGTAAGCATTCATTATAGCGTATAGAATTACCTGCATGGATAACCATATCACAAACCGCTCCGCCCATATCGATTAAAATAGCACCTAGCTCTTTTTCGCTATCATCAAAACATGCAATAGAAGAAGCATAGCCTGAAAGAACGATATTATCTACTCTAAGATCAGCAAGCTCAACTGCTTTTTTTAGATTTTTTATATGCACTTCTTGTGAGATTACAATATGTGTAGAAACTTCAAGACGATTTCCGCTCATTCCTAAAGGATCTTCTACATGTTCAAGATCATTTACTTTAAAATTATAAGGCAATACATGAATGATTTCATATCCACTAGGTATATTTGCGGTATGTTTTGCTGTGCTTACTGCTCTGTGAATTTCCTTAATACCTATTTCATGATTTGGTATATTAACTACTCCTATGCTGTCTACGCTTTTTGCATAAGCACCTGAAATAGATACAATTACCTTATCATAATGTACGCCTGACATCATTTGTGCATCAGCTACTGCTTCTTCTATAGATTTTGAAGCAAGTTCTATATTGGTAATTGCTCCCTTTTTTATACCATTTGATTTTGATTTTCCAAAACCAATGATTTTAAGTCCTTCTTCGTTTTTTTGTGCCAAAATAGCACAAGTTTGTATTGAGCCTAAATCGATTCCTAAAATATTCAATTTATATTTCCTTTATAATAGCGTTGGATTGGATATAATTCTATAAGTTTTTTTAATAATTCTTCCTTAAGTAAAGCTTGCTTGGTTTGTTTAGCGCTTTGTTCTATGATGAATTTATAAATTTCTTCTTTATTTTTATTTTCTAAAGTTTGCTTTGTGATTTCATAAACTATTGCTTTATCATCAAACAATACATAAGATTTAGCTTTGTTTGAGTCAAATACATGCATTAAAAACTCACTAAATTCAGCATCATTCATCATATCACCTACTTTTGCATTTTTAGCTGAGTCGCGACTATAAGTTCCTATGTCTATGCCTTGGAAATTATCTAGGGTAAGTTTTGCTTTTTCTTCCAATAAGGCTTTGGTTTTTTCTTTGATGTAAAGTTTGCTTACTTCATTTTTAGCTTGCTCAAAAGTCATAGTTTGTATAGGATTTATTTTTATAACTTTTGCAACCATATAGCCATTTTCAAATTTAAAAGGCTTAATAAAATCATTTTCTTTAGCTTTTTGTATATTTTCTAAAGGATAATAAATATCAGCATCGCTGATTGTGATATTTTTATCAAAATTAAGCTCATTTTTTCTTAAAGCTACATAGTTTTCGTTAGCTTTAAGTTTGAGTTTTGAAAGCTTTAAATCCTTTATAACTTTATCTTTGCTTTGTTCTAAGCTTAGAATTTTACCTGCAAAATCTTTATAATCATTTTTATTTTCTTCATAGTAAGTTTGGATTTCTTTATCATCAATTTTAATTATATCGGGGTTTAAAAAATAGGTTGCAAGCTCGTAACTTTTTTGTGTTTTATAAAGCTCTTTATTTTTCTCCCAAGTTTGTTTTAACTCTTTTTCATCAATTGCTATGTTTTTATTATCAAGTTTTACGGCTTGAACTTTTAAACTATCTTGCATTAAAAAACTTGCAGCAAACATATCAAGTTCATTTGGTTTGATTTGTAAATTTAAAATAGTATTGATTTTTTTAAGTAATAACTCATCGTGTATGATTTTTTCATAAGTTTTTGGTGTATAATTGTTTCTTGCAAGAAGATTATAATATAAATTTTTATCAAAAACACCTGAAGCATTATGAAAGATTTTTTGATGTGCTAAATCATAAGCAATCTCTTCCTCACTCACATTTAAACCTAAGGTTTTAGCATAAGAAAGTAATAGTTTTTCTTGTATAAGTTCATTGATAGCTTGGGTATCTAAGCCATCTTTTTGTGCCTGTTCTTGTGTGTAATTGCCATTGTTTAACTGAGAATAATAGCTAAATAATTGAGAATATTTAAGATTAAACTCATCATAGCTGATTTTTTCATTGCCTACTTTTGCAACAGAATTTGATCTGTCAGTGTTAAAATCATAACTCCCCCAACCAACAAAACCTGCTCCAACAAAAGCAATAACACTAATCCAAATAGTTACAACTAAATATTTTTTATGATGCTGCATCCAAGTGAGCATTTTAACCCCAATCTAATTAAATAAATTAAACCATAAATTATAGATAATTTGTGATTAATAAAAAATTAATTTTAAAAGATTATGATAAATTTGTTTCAGCTAAATGGATAATTTTGCAAGAATTTTCAATTAAATCTATAATTTTGCCTAATTCATAGCTTGTTCTACCATAAGCAAAGATACCATAACCTTTTACAACAACAAAATTTTGTTTTTGTTCTAGCATATAGCGATAAATTTCAGTTTGTGACCTATCCTCCCAATCCTCATAATTTTTAGGGTTATAAACTCGAATTTCTTCTAAAAAAATTTCACCAAAATAATCTTGAGGCGTTATAAAATCATGATTTAAACTCATGGATAAGGTATAAGCTGGACAAGCAAAACATATAAATTTAGCTTCAGGTATATTCTCATATATACTTTTATGGATTTCAGAATCACTACTAGCTTCATCCCAGCTGTAATCTTTTGCAAATTTTAAAATACTTAGATTTTTTTCATTTAGTTGATTTAAAAATGCATTGTTTTTATTGATAATAAACGAACCTTGAGATAATTTAGCTGAAACTGAACCATGACAAATTCCAAAAAAATTTTTTTTAAACATTGAGGCAGAAAGCATTGTAATTTGAGAAATGATATTTTCTTTATTCATTAAAAACCTTGTTTTAAACTTTGCTAAGATATTATACTAAAAAAATTAAAGGGTTTATTTTGCAAAGTCCACATATTCCTGTTTTATTGCAAGAAGTTTTAGATGTTTTTGATGATTTTGATGGTGGAGATTTTTTAGATTGTACTTTAGGTTATGGAGGACATTCTAAAGCATTATTGCAAGCTCATAAAAAACTAAGATTAATTGCTTGTGATAAAGATTTAGAAGCTTTAAATTTTTCTAAAGAATTTTTAAAAAATTTTCAAGATAGAATAAGTTTTAACCATATAGCTTTTAAAGATATTTTAACTCAAATTCCAACGCAAAACTTAAGAGGAATTTTAGCTGATATCGGTGTATCTTCTTTGCAGCTTGATAAAAACGATAGAGGTTTTTCGCTAAATTCTGATTTTTTAGATATGAGAATGGATCAAAACAATCCTTTAAGCGCTAAAGAAGTGGTGAATTCTTATAGCAAGGAAGCTTTGGAGCGAATTTTTAAAGACTATGGAGATTTAGCGCCGGTTGCTTCAATGCTTGCTCAAAAAATTATCAATGCAAGAAGCCAAAAAGAGATTGCAAGTGCAAAAGAATTAAGTCAAATCATAGGAAATGCTAAGTTAAAAGGACGCAATGTATCTTTAGCTTTGCTTGTGTTTCAGGCTTTACGTATAGAAGTGAATAATGAGCTTGGCGAGTTAAAATCCTTACTTGAAAGTATAGAAAAAGCAAAATTAAAAGATTGTAAATTAGCTATTATTAGTTTTCATTCTTTAGAAGATAGGATAGTAAAAAATACTTTTAAAAGATGGGAAAAAGACTGTATTTGTGATGAAAGAGCCATAAAATGTGAATGTGGTAAAAATCATAGTCTTGGTAAAATTTTAAGTAAAAAAGCTATAAGTGCCTCCAAAGAAGAAATAAGCTATAATAGTAGATCAAGTTGCGCAAAAATGAGAATTTTTTATTTTAGGTAAATAATGGTTGAAGAAGACTTTTTAAAAGAAAAACAAAATATACGCGAAAAAATGTTGAAATATTCTAGGGCTATTAAAGAAGGTAGGCCTTATGAGGAATATGAGCAAAATTTCAATGAAAGCGATCGCATATTAAAAAATAGAATACAGCGTAAAAAAAGACCTAAATTTACAGATTTTGATGAAGAATACGAAGAAAAACCTAAAAAACAATCCGCTATTTATTTAAAAGAAGATTTGATTAATGTTAAATTAGAAGAAAAAAAACCTTTTAAATTACAACTTAATTTTTTCAAAAAACAAAAAGAAAAATTTGATAAAAAAAATATTGCAAATTCTAAAATGCTTAAAAGTAGTAAATCGCCACAAGAAGTAAAAAAAGTAGAAAAAAAAGATTCTATCCAAATATCTAAAATTCTTACTCAAAGTAATGTTTTTGTCACTTCAAAATTTCAAGATTTAAAAGAAAAAAGAAAAGAAAAAGTCAAACTCAAACAAGAATTAAAAGAGCAAAAAAAAATCGAACAAGAAAAAATAAAAAAAGCTCAAGAAGAATTAAAAGAAAAAGAAAAATTAGCTAAGCAAGAGCAAAAAATTTTAGAAGAAAAAGTAAGGCTTGAAGAAAACCAAGAATATAATCAAGAAGATAAATACGAACTTTTAGATAGCATAGTAAGCGAGGAAAATAAAAATTTAAGTCCTAAAAATTTATTATACGCAGGTTTAATGATAGCATTTGCTTTGTTGATATTTTTCCCACAAATTTACATCAGAAATCAAATTTATTATGTAAGTAGAGATATAGCGGATTTAAGATCACAAGAACTTGTTTTGGATGAAGAAAATAAAGAACTTCGAAGGCAACTTGAAATGCTTTATTTTCAAAATCAAGTTTTAGACTTTTTAGATTAATCTTGTGTTTGAATGATTTTTTCTAAAACATATTGCTCAAGTTGGTTTTTTGGAATTTCTTCTTTAATAGCTTGATTATAAATATTTTCTGCTATTTTTGAGTATTTTTCATAAGCAAAATATGGAAAATGTAAAGCCCAAGCTTTTTTTAGTAATCTTTTGCTAATGATTTTTCTAGTGTAAATTTTAAAAATATCATAGCCAATAAAAACACAAGCAGTGACAAAAATAGCACTTAAAATGCTAATATGAAAATCAATAATTGTTAAAAAATAATGTGTAATTAAAATTAGAGGAATGATAATTAAAGCACAAAAAAATGCATAAATAAGATAAGAATTAAACACTTTAAATTTAAAATTTAATTTCGCAGGATCTACCATCATACCTTCATTAAGCAAGGCGTTTGCTTCTAGTAAATCTTTTAAATTAACAGGTTGATTTGAAACTTTAAAAATAAAGTTTAAAATAAATTCTTGTATTTTCATTGTTTTACCCAAAATTAGTATGTGATTTTTGTGATTTTAACATTTTTGTTTTTAAATAAACTAAATTTTAAGTCTTGTAAATGAAATCTTGTGATAAAATTTATGTTATTTTAATATCAAAATGGAAGAAAAATGGCAGATTCTAGATTTATGATGAATGTAAAAGGTATAGGCGGAGCTTTTATTCCAAGAATTTTATTTCAAAGTAAGTTAAAAAATATTTTTTCTGATATCTTATTACTGAATACAGAAAAAAAAGAGTATATAAAAAAGAGAATAAATTATTACAATAAACTGACTTTTGATAGAGCAAAGCATATTACATTATCACAAGCCGCTGAAAAAATAGGAAAATTCCCTTTTAAGAAAACCTCATTGGCTTATGATGCTTATGCTATTAGTAAATATTTTAATGATGATTTTTTATGGATTAAAGCTTTTGGTGATATTTCTTATATTTTAAAAGAAGCTTCAATTTGCAAAGATAGACCTATTTGCAATAATAACTATAATAATATAATTATGAAGTTAGATAAAAATAGACACTTTGTTTTTTTAAAGGATAAATATGTTTTTGAAGATAAAAAAAACATTGCTATTTTTAGAGGTGCTGCCTACCAAAACAATAGAGTGAAGTTTTTTGAAAAAAATATTTCAAATAAAAAATGTGATATTGGTCACACAGGAAAAGGTTATAATGAGTGGAAAAAAACATTTTTAAGTAAGCAAGATCAATTGCAGTATAAATTTTTAATATCACTTGAAGGTAACACTTTTGCTAGTAATTTGATTTGGTCGTTAAGTTCTAATTCTTTAGTTTTAGCCCCCAAAATGCGTTATGAAACTTGGTTTATGGAAGGAAAGTTAGTTCCAAATGAGCATTTTGCTTTGATTGATGATGATTATGAAAATGTAGAAGCTTTGCTTGATTATTATTTAGCTAATCCACATAGAGCAAAAGAAATCATTCAAAATGCTCATGTTTACATAGAGCAATTTTTAGATGAAAAGATAGAATTTTATATAGGAATTTTAGTTTTAGCTAAGTATTTTTATTATTCTAATCAGCTTGATTTGCCAAAGGACATTATTGATTTATTCGATTAAAGGAGAGTTTATGCAAGAAATGGAAATAGTATTTTTAAATGATGAGTTTGTAAAAGCTAGCGAAGCTAAAGTGAGTGTTTTTGATAGAGGTTTTATCTTTGGAGATGGAATTTATGAAGTAGTTCCTGTGGTAAATGCAAAAATAGCTGATAAGGAAGAATTTTGGGAGCGTTTTGGGCGTAGCTTGGCTCAAATTGAATTAGAAATTCCTTATACAAAAGAAGAATTTGAAAATATTTTAGAGCAATTAATTATTAAAAACTCTCTTAAAGAAGGCGGGCTTTATATGCAAGTTACTAGAGGGGTTGCTAGTAGAAATTTTGCTCTTTTAAAAGGTTTAAAACCTACCATTATGGCTTTTGCTTTTGAATGTAAAGTGATTGAGCATGAGTGTGCTAAAAACGGGGTGAGTGTTATTTCAACAGCTGATTTAAGATGGAAAAGAAGGGATATAAAATCTATTTCTTTATTAGCTCAATGTCTTGCAAAAGAAGAAGCTATAAAAGCTAAGGTTTTTGAAGCATTTATGGTGGAAAATGCTTTAGTAACGGAAGCTTCTAGTAGTTCAGCTTTTATTATAAAAGATAAAACTTTAATCACTAAGCCATTTTCTAATGAAATTTTACCAGGAATTCGCCGTAAAAATATCTTGAAATTTGCAAAAGAACTTGGTCTTAAAGTAGATCAAAGAGCTTTTAGTATGAAAGAAGTATATGAGGCTGATGAGGTGTTTATTTCTGCGGCTACTTTTTTGATTTTGGGTGTTATAAAAGCAGATAGTAAGGTAATTAATGATGGTAAGGTAGGCTTTTATACTCAAAAGTTAAGAGAAAAATATGTAGAAAAAATACAAAAAGATGTTTTTTAATCAAAACCTGCGTTTGTAAATTCTTTAGGATTATCAAGAGCGTAGCGGAATTTTTCCCAGTCTATTTGTTTATCCCAAATAGCTACGATTAAAGCTGCTACGCTATTACCACATAAATTTCCTACCGCACGAATTTCAGACATAAATTTATCCACACCCAAAAGTATAGAAATAGCAGCCACAGGTAAAACCTCTCCTAAGCTTGCTCCTAAGCCATTGTTAGCTTCTGCTATATGCATATTAGATAAAGCTGCAAGTGTGCTTCCTAGTATGATAAAACCTGAACCAGTTACACCAACAGCACCTTTTGAAGCTATCATTAGTACGATTAAAATGCTAATTTCATGCATTAAAGAAAGCTCCACATTAAAAGCTTGTGCAAGAAAAATCAAACTCATAGCTAAATAAATATTAGTACAATCAAGATTGAAACTATACCCAGTCGGCAATACCAAACCCACGGTGGCCTTTGAAATTCCTGCTTTTTCAAGTTTTCTCATAAGTGGGGCTAATGCTGATTCACTAGAACTTGTAGCAAAAACTATCAAAACTTCTCTTGAGATAAAACGCATAAATTTAAAAATATTAACTTTGGCAATAAAACAAATAAGTCCTAAAACTCCAAAGATAAAAAGCAAAGAGGCAAGCAACATAACAATAAGCAAATAACCCAAATTTAATAAAGAATCAAGTCCATATTTTGCTACTAAAAAAGCCATCGCAGAAAAAGCGGCAATAGGAGAAAAATACATAATGATTTCTAGAATTTTAAAAACAAAGCTTTGCATTATTTCTAAGGTTTTTTGTATAGCTTTTCTCTCATCAATTCTCATAAGTGAAATAATAAAAGCACAAGCTAGAGCTATAACTAAGATTTGCAAGGTTTTTCCTTCGCTAAAAGCAGCGATGATGTCAGTAGGTATGGCATCATTTAAAATATGCAAAATCTCATTTTGTGCACTTATTTCTATATTTTTATTAACAAATTGAGCCACACTTTCTTGATCTAGGGTGCTTGGATCAAGGTTCATTCCTTTTCCAGGTCCCATAATATTTGCCATAAAAATACCAATAGCTAAAGCAAAAGTACTCACTACTTCAAAGTATAACAAGGCTTTAGCACCTATACTTCCAACTTGTTTTAAGCTTTCAAGACTAATAACTCCTAAAACAATAGTTAAAAATATAATAGGCCCTATGAGAATTTTTAAAGCTTGTATAAAATAATCTACCCCGATTTTACTAGCTAATGCAAGCTCTTTATCTAACAAACCAAGGCTAATACCAGCTATAATTCCTATAATTACCCAAAAACCTAAATTTTTTAACATTTTTTTGAGCTTGCTTGGTTTTTCATGGGTAATTACTAGCACAAAAACTCCTTGAAATTTTAAAAACGACACATATTAGCAAAGAAAAACTTATTTTTATGATTAAAATAAATAAAAAATAAACAATAGTCTTAAAAATAAGAATTTTTTAGCTTATTTTGTAGCTAAAAGTAGCATTTTGTAGTATTTTTGTATGATTTATTATGAAATAAATAATGATAATGTTTATCTAAATTTAAGAAAGCTAGTACTATACTTGCGACTATGATTTTAAAAATGAATATCATTTCGGAGTAAAATAGTGTTTAAGAAAATAAGTTTATTAATGATTTTTTTATTTTGTTCTATTGTTTATGCTAGAGAGATTGATTACCAAAAAGAAGCTCAAGCGATCAAGCAAATTTTAAATGAAAGTATGATCTTATATAAAAAAAATAAAAATTTAGAAGCAAAGAAAAAAGCAGAAGATGCATATTTCCAGCATTTTGAAACCATGGAAGGTTCTATTGGGCGTAATGTCGGTAGAAAAGCCATTGTTATGGAACGTAAATTTATTAATTTAAGAAAAATGTATAAAGATAAAGAAGATTTTCCTAAAATAGAAGCTTTGATTAGTAGTTTGTATTTTGATTTAGATGAAATAGTTCCTATTTTAGAAAAAGGCTTTCAGCTTAAAGCTGAAGCTAGTGATGTAAAATATGATAAAAAAGCAGCTGAAAGCTCATCTTTAAAAGCAGAAAAAGAGCGCCAAGCGCAAGCTGAGGCGATGTTTGCAGCTTTGCTTGGAGAAGATGTTAAAGAACAAACTTCACAAAACTCAACTCAAAGTTTGGTTGCTCAAGAACAAAACACTCAAAAAGATGAAGCATTGCTAGCTTTACAAGAAGCTTCGGCTTTGGATACAAGATTGCAATTTTTGATGGATTCAATGATTTCAAAGCTTGATCAATCTGCATTAGCTTTTGTAAATAAAGACTATCAAAAAGCTAAAGATTTGATTCAATCAGCATTGTTTGAAGACTATAGAAACTCAAAAGTGGAAGTTTTAGTAGCAAGATATACTAAAGCAGGGGTGGATAAAAAAATTCAAACCAAGCTTAGAACTATTATAAGAAAAATCAATGCTAATACTTTAGATGAAAAAACTATCAGAGATGAAATTTCAAATATATCAGATTTATTATATGAAGCGTTTTTGGCTTTACCTAAAGAAGAATTAGCCTTGCTTCAAGTTAAAGGCTTTGATGAAAGTACTATGAGTACTAAAAACTATACTAAAGTATATGATGATATGAAAATTGCTCTTAATGATATTTTGCAAAATTATGAGGGATTTAGTTTAAATAGCATAGATGCTTTGCAAAATGTGTATTTGGATATTTTTGAAGCAAGTGGTATGGAAAGTAAAATTGGTGCCATTGATAGTGCTTTAAAATTAAAAATTGAAAGTTATTTTTCAAAAGGTGTTGCACTTATTAAAGCAAGTGCTTCTAAAGAAGAATTAAAACAAAATTTTGATGAGCTTAGTACATTAGTAGAAAGCTCTTTGGATAAAATTCAAGAATCTTCACCTATGTCTTTATTTATATGGGCTTTGGGTATTATCTTAAGAGAAGGTTTGGAAGCTTTAATCATTGTTGTAGCTATAGTTTCATACCTAGTTCAAAGTGGTAATAAAAAACGTTTAAATATAGTATATTCAGCACTTTGGAGTGGGGTATTTTTAAGTTTTGTAACCGCATTTTTTATTTCATGGATTTTTAAAGAACAAGCAGGGCAAAGTAGAGAGTTACTAGAAGGTATTACTATGCTTGTGGCTGTTGCATTGTTATTTTATGTAGGTTTTTGGCTTTTATCAAATGCACAAAATAAAAAATGGGCAAATTATGTAAAAACTCAAGCAGTTGAAGCTATCTCAAATAATTCAGCAAAAACCTTATGGTTTAGTGTGTTTTTAGCTGTATATAGAGAAGGTGCTGAAACTATTCTTTTTTATCAAGCTTTATTATTTGATGCAAAAACAAGCACAGATTATAGTTTTATATTTATAGGATTAGCTAGTGGATTAATCATACTTATAATACTTTATTATTTATTAAAAGCTGGTGCTTTAAAAATACCAGTAAAACAATTTTTCTATATAACTTCATACATTATTTTTTATATGGTCTTTGTCTTTACAGGCAAAGGTATTGGTGAGCTCATAGAAGCTAAGGTTATCACCCCAAGCTTACTTCCTTTTGATTTTGAAGGAATTTTATGGCTTGGAATTTATCCTTACTATGAGAGCATCATACCTCAGTTTATGGTTTTAATCTTACTCATTATGGGTATTTTTATAACAAAGCAAATTTCAAATAAAAGGGAAAAAATATGAAAAAAACTTTATTAAGTTTAGGCGCAGCAGCTAGTATTTTAGCTAGTTCAGTTTTTGCAGCAGAGGTGCCAATTGGCGATCCTTATGAGTTAAATGGTATGGAAATAGCAGCGGTTTATTTACAACCAATCGAAATGGAGCCAAGAGGGATTGACCTTGCAGCAAGTTTAGCAGATATTCACCTTGAAGCAGATATTCATGCATTAAAGGGCAATAAAAACGGCTTTCCAGAAGGCTTTTGGATTCCTTATTTAACTATAGCTTATAAGCTAACTAATCTTGATAATGGTAAAGTAAAAACAGGAACCCTTATGCCTATGGTAGCAGATGATGGCCCTCACTATGGTGCAAATTTAAAAATGGATACAGGCATAGGAAATTATGAGTTGGTATTTTTAATAGAAAGCCCAGAAAAACAAGGTTTTGGACGCCATGTTGATAAAGAAACAGGTGTTGGTAAATGGTTTGAGCCATTTTCAGTTAAATACAACTTCAAATATACAGGAAAACCTAAGTGATTCTTCCCTAGCTTTTTGCTAGGGTTTATTTATAAAATTATTGATTTTATAAATAAATTCTATCAAAGAAGAGCCTATGTCGATTTATTTTGTACATTTTTTTGGAGTATTTTTTTCTTATGCGCTTTTAAGTGCTTTATTTTTTTATAATTTAAAAAATTCTTTAGTGTTTAAACTTGCTTTTGTGGGTTTTGTTTTTTCTTATTTTGCTTTTTTTATTAGCGCTAAAACACTAAGTTATGATTTGTTATATTTTTCTAATGATATTTTATTTGTTTTATTGTCTTTGGGTGTTATTGTTTTTTCTTTTATAAAAAATAATTTTTTAAAAGAAAAAATTCAAGCAATATTGCTTTTTTTATTATCTTTTGTTTTTGGTATAAAATACTTACATATTTCTATAGACTTTCCTATATTAAGCACTAATTTTTTAGATTCTTTAGCGATTAGTTCTTTTGGGTTTATTTTGCTTGCTTTTGTTGTGTGTTTTGGGGTTTATCTTTTTACAAGATGGCTAAGAGAATTTAAATTTAAGTTTTTAAATTTATTTTTATTTATTATAATGATTTTTTATCTAAATGAAGCTTTAGCTCAAATTTTATTACACCTTATGAGAGAAGGTGTGATAGAAACAGAAAATTTATATTTAAGCTATGTGGCAAAAAGTGTATATTATACTAAATTTTATACATACATATGGTTTTTATTGCTAGGAATTTGTATAGTTTTAGCTCTAAAGCAAAGAGCGAGAGAAAACACCAAGAAAAAAGATTTTGATATAGAATTTAGAAAAAATCAAGCAAAAAATTCAACTATAACTAGCTTTAGTGCAAGTATTTTTAGTGCTATGGTTTTAAGTCTTTGTATTTTTCTCTTTTATGACTTGCATGCTTCAAGACCAATTACTATAGACGAGCCAACCTATGTAGAGCCAAATGAAAATGACGAATTTGTCTTTGATGTAGTGACTTTAAGAGATAATAACTTACATCGCTTTGCTTATATTAGTGATGAGGGTAAGGTAGTGAGATTTTTCTTAATTAACAAAAGAGAAGATAAAGATTCGCCAGTAGCAGTTTTTGATGCTTGTAGTATATGTGGAGATATGGGGTATGTTAAAAAAGGTGGAGAGTTAATTTGCATTTCATGTAATGTTAGAATTTTCTTACCAAGTGTAGGTAAAGCAGGCGGGTGTAATCCTATCCCTATGAAATATAAATTTGAAAATGGTAAGGTTATCATACCTTTTTCAGAAATTTTAGATGGGGTAAATTTTTTCACTCAAGTAGTAGAAAAGAAAGTTTATGATCCTATTGATAATACTGAATTAATTAATTTAAAAGCACCAAGATCTTATGTTTATAAAGGAAGAACATATTTTTTTGCTAATGAAAAAAATTATGAAGAGTTTAAAAATGATCCTTTAAAATACATCGATATGAATAAAACTTCAAAATATAGAATTCATAATTTATTAGGAAATGACTATGCAAATTAAGATTGTAAAAAATTCCATTTTTCAAAATAAAATTCAAAAATCTCTTGCTTTACTAACGATTTTTTTAGCTACTTTACTTATGGCTACTATGTTAAATCTTACTTTGGGCATAGGTAATGAAATCACAAAAGAATTAAGAAGTTATGGATCAAATATTTTAGTTTTACCTAAAGGCGCAAGTTTAAGTGTGGAAGTGGGTAATAAAATCTATGAGCCTTTGAAAAATCAAAATTTTTTAGAAGAAAGCAAACTCCATACTATAAAAGAAATTTTTTGGAGAAATAATATCAACGCCTTTGCGCCATTTTTAGATACCCAAGTAAAAATTCAAACTCCAAATGCAAATTATGAAAATATCTCTTTAGTGGGAACTTATTTTGATAAAGCTATAAAGGTGCAAGATGATGATGATTTTTATGCAGGCATTAAAGAATTATACAAATATAGTCAAATCAAAGGAAATTACCCAAAAGATGATAGTTTAGATGAAATAATGCTAGGAAAAGACTTAGCACAAAAGTATGATTTAAAAATAGATGATGAAATTACCCTTTTGCAAAATGATCAAATTTTTAAAGTAAAAATTGTTGGTATTATAGACTTAACTCAAGCCTTTTCAAATAAAATTATCACTTCTTTACTTTTAGCACAAAAGCTTTCTAAAAAAGAAGGTTTATTTGCCAAAGCAGAAGTTTCAGCTTTAACTATACCTGAAAATGATTTAGCGCAAAAAGCAAGACGCGATGTAGATAGTCTTAATCAGCTTGAGTATGATCAGTGGTATTGCACTGCTTATGTAAGTTCTATTGCTTATCAAATAGCAGAAGATTTTAAAGGTGCTAGTACAAAAGTAGTGAGCTCCATTTCAGATGCAGAAAGTTTGATAGTATCTAAAATTCAATCTTTAATGGCAGTAGTTAGCATTATATGTTTAATTGTAGCTTCTATAGCCATATCATCTTTAATGAGTGCGGATATTTTTAGAAGAAAAAGCGAAATAGGACTTTTAAAAGCTTTAGGTGCTAGTACTTTGCAAATTTATATGATTTTTGCGTTAGAAGGGGTTGTGGTAGCTTTAGTTGGGGCTGTTTTGGGCTTTGCTTTTGGTGTGGGAGTTTCAGAAGTTATTGCTCTAAGTATATTTGATCATACTATTGCTATATCTTGGATTATTTTACCAATTTGTTTATTTTTTGCGGTGCTTATAGTATTTTTAGGATGTTTGTTTTCTATCAAAGGAATTTCTAAACTTTCTACTTCAGAGGTTTTATATGGCAAATAATTTTTTTATGCAAGAGGTTTTTAAATCTCTTATTTTTTCTTATAAAAGAGTTTGTATTATTTTTATAGCTGTGTTTATGGGTGCTATGGTCAGTGCTTCATTTTTTAATATTTATTTTGATATTGACACAAAATTGTCCAAAGAATTGAAAGCTTATGGAGCTAATTTTATCATCACGCCAAAAGATGATGAGTTTTTAAGCATGGATGAATTTAATCAAGCTAAAGAAAACTTGAAAGCAAAAGCTTTAACCCCATTTTTATATGGTTTTTATAATCTTGAAAGTTCAAGTGCGGTAGTTGTTGGGGTTGATTTTGCAAATTTAAAGCTTACCAAGCCTTTTATGGAAGTTTTAAAAGGAAGTTTCTCTTTGAGTGATTTTAGTGAAGATAGTGCCTTTGTGGGAGCGGATTTAGCTAAACAACTTGAACTTAAAATAGGACAAGAATTACAAATTTATAACCCAAGCATTTCTAAAATAGTCAAAGTAAAAATCAAAGCCATTTTAAGAAGCAATGATGAGCAAGATGGGGTTTTAATCATCTCTTTAAAAAAAGCGCAAGAATTAGCAGCTAAAGAAGTGATAAATTATGCTCAAGCTATTTTACTAGGCGATTATGAAAGTTTAGATCAAAAAGCAAAAGAACTTAGTAAGGCTAATGTAGAAGCTAAAGTCATAGCCTCAGTATCCATTAGTGAAGGTGTGATTTTAGAAAAGATTAAAGCTTTAATGGCTTTGATTAGCTTAACGATTTTACTCATTAGTTCTTTGAGTGTAAATACTACTCTTAGCGCAGTGATTTTTTCAAGAAAAAAAGAAATAGCCCTGCACCTTGCACTAGGAGCTAAGCATAAAGAAGTTATTAAACTTTTTGGAGCTGAAGTGTTTATTTTAAGCTTAAGTGCGAGTTTGCTCGGTGCTTTTTGCGGATATTTTTTAGCAAATATTTTTGGATATTTGATTTTTAATGCAAGTATAGATTTTAGATTGCTTTCGGTATTTTTTGCAGTGCTTGTTTCTTTAGTATTTGCATTTTTTGCAAGCATCTTACCGCTAAAAAAAGCTTTAAAAATCAATGTTTGTGAAAATTTAAAGGGTGAGTGATGAAAAATATTATAAAAATTTCAAATTTAAATCGTAATTTTAATGAAGTTAAAGCTTTGCAAAATATCAACCTAGAAGTAAAGCAAGGCGAATGGCTAGCCATTATGGGTCCATCAGGTTCAGGTAAATCAACACTTTTAAATATACTTTCTTTGATGGATACTCAAAGTAGTGGGGAGTATTTTTTAGATGATAAAGAAGTTGGAAATTTAAGTGAAGAAGAAAAAAGTGTGATTAGAAGAGAAAAAATAGGTTTGATTTTTCAACAATTTCATTTAATACCTTATTTAAATGCCTTAGAAAATGTCATGCTAGCGCAGTTTTATCACTCAAGTATAGAGCAAAAAGACGCTATAATGGCACTAGAAAAAGTAGGGCTTTCACACAGACTTACGCATTTACCTAGTCAGCTAAGTGGCGGGGAGCAACAAAGGCTATGTATAGCAAGAGCTTTAGTGAATGATCCTGAAATTTTATTAGCAGATGAGCCAACTGGAAATTTAGATGAGGCAAATGAAAAAAACATTCTAGAGCTTTTTTGTAAATTAAAACAAGATGGCAAAACCATAGTTTTAATCACTCACAATCCAGACTTAGCCACATTTGCTGATAGAACTATCATTTTAAGTCATGGAGTAATGAAAAGTGAAAATTAAAAGTATAATTTTAGCTTGTTTGTGTTTAGTTTTTTTAAGTGCGTGTTTTGAAAACAACAATAAAAATGGCGGTAAAATAGGTCTAAAAGCACCAGAAATCGCAGCTAAAAATTTAGAAGGTGAGAAAATTAAACTAGCTGATTTTGATAATCTCATTGTTTTAACTTTTGTAGAGCAAGGTTGTGCTTCTTGTTTAAAAGATTTGCCACTTTTAGAAAAACTAGCTAACGAATACCCTAAAAAAATCACTATTTTGGCACTTGATTCTATAGATAAGGGGAAAGATTTTGAAGAATTTGCTACAAAATATGATTATAAAAATATTATATTTTTGCAAGATGATTTAGATATCTCATGGCAAAGATTTAGCGTTTTTGCGGTGCCAACTACTTTTGTCATTAAAGATGGAGTTGTACAAGATAAAATCATAGGAGAAAAACCATGGTCACAGCTAAAAGCTTCTATTGCTTCTTGGCTTTAATAGGCATTTTTTTCTTTAGTGCATGCTCAAATAATGAATTTCAAACCCTAAATTCAAATCAAAACTATACTTTCAAATATGATGGTTTTGAAAAAACCTTAAAAACACAAAATGCAAATCAAGCTTATGCTTTATTTTTTTTCACACAAGACTGTGGTGCATGTAATGCACAAATTCCTATGCTAAATGAACTTTATAAAGAAAGAAAATTTTCTATTTTAGCAGTGTTAAATGGAGCTAAGTCAAAAGAAGAAGCTCAAAAAATTCTTTTGGAAAAAAAGCTAGATTTGCCACTTTTATATGAAGCTAAAGCAAGCTCGTTTTTGTCTAAAGCAGTGGGTGGAATTTATGGTGTGCCTGTGATAGTTTTTTATGATGAAAAAGGCAATATGAATGAAAAATTCATCGGACTTACTCCAAAAAGTGTTTTAGAAAACAAGATTAAATTTTTACAATAGATTTAGGTGTTTTATAAAGTATATTTCGGTAAAAAATAATTTAAAAATTTATAGCACTATTTTTTTACTC